>NZ_BAAKJE010000054.1:0-466 GCF_059704565.1 Massilia sp. NBRC 108631 | reverse complement strand
GGTGGTCAGGCCGTTGGCGATCAGGTTGGTGCTCAGCGCGCCGATCTGGCCGCTGGTCAGCGCGGCGACCTGGTTGGTGGTCAGGCCGGCGAACTGGCTGGTGCTCAGGCCGGCAATGGCGCTGGTCTTCAGCGCCACGAAGTCCACCGTTTCCATCGCGGCCAGGTCGACCGTTTCCATCGCGGCCACTTGCGCCGAGGTCAGCGAGGCGGCTTGCGCGGTGGTCAGCGCGATCACTTGCGAGGAGGTCAGGCCGGCGATCTGGGCCGAGCTCAGGGCGGCGACAGTGGCCGTCTTCAGGGCGGCGAAGTCCACCGTTTCCATGGCGGCCAGGTTGGCGGTCGACAGGGCAGCGATCTGGCGCGAGGTCAGGCCGGCCACCTGGGTGCTGCTCAGCGCGACAACTTGCGCGGTGGTCAGGCCGTTGGCGATCAGGCTGGTGCTCAGCGCGCCCATCTGGGCGCTG
>NZ_BAAKJE010000053.1:0-50657 GCF_059704565.1 Massilia sp. NBRC 108631 | reverse complement strand
CGCCCCCCCCGGCTGGTTTGCTACGCTTACTGGGTGACCAGGCTAACCTTGTCCACCACGAACGAGGTCTGGGCCGACGAGTCTTCCGTCATCGCGAACGACAGCGTCACCGTCTGGCCTTTGTACGGCAGCAGGTTGAAGGTGCGGGTCTGGTAGCCGGTGGCCTTGTTCAGGTTGGAGTAGGTGGCCAGCGTGCCGAGCACCGCGCCGCTGCTGTTTTTCACCGTGACCGTCAGCTTGTCGTAGACGGTGCTGGTGGTGGTTTCAGCGGTGTCGATGTGCAGCGCGAAGTTCAGCGTGGCCGAGGTGGCTGCCGAAGGGATGGCCACCGCTTGCGTCAGCGTTTCGGTGGCGGTGGTGCCATTGCCGCCCAGCCAGGCGAAGCGGGTGCCCTCGAACGCGGTCTGGCCGCTGTAGGAGCCGATCACGCCGGTGCTGCCGCTCCAGCCGGTGGTGCTGGACTCGAAGCCGCCATTGGTCACGCGCTCGACGCCGCCCACCGTGGACACGGTCAGCGTGGCGTTGCTCGACGTTGCCGTCACGGCCGGCGACGACGAATCGGTCACGGTGGCCTTGAACACGGCGCCGTTGTCGGTGCTTTGCGCGGTAAACGAGTAGGTTGGCGAGGTGGCGCCCGAGATCAGCGCGTTGTTGCGGTACCACTTGTACACGTACGGCGCGGTGCCGCCGCTGGCGCTGACCGAGAACGAGGCGGTGGCGCCCGGTGCCACGGTGATGCTGCCCGGCTGGGTGCCGATGGCGACGCCGCCGCTGGCCACTTCATCCACGTCCAGGCCGACGTTGATGGCCGCGTAGGCGCGCTTGACGGCGGTGGCTTCCTTGCTGCCCACGCCGTACAATTCCTCGGCCGCCGCGATCATCTTGGTGCGCGCGTCGGCGTAGTTGGTGGATGAGGTGAACTTGGTGGTCAGCGCCTTGAACCAGATGCGGTAGGCCTTGTCGTTGCCGATGCCGGTCATGGCCAGCGGCTGCTTGTTCAGGTAGGAGCTGTAGTAGTCGCTGCTCGAGGTGGCGTTCGAGCCTTGCGACAGGAAGTAGAACATGCGGTTGTTCGGGCCGCTGCTGTAGTGCACGTTCAGGTTCTTCAGCGTGCTGCTCCACTGGTTCGGGCTGGAACCGTCCTTGCTCGGCTTGTACATCCAGCGCAGCGGCTGGCCGCTCTTCGAGATTTCCTTGCCCATCATCCAATCGTTGCCGGTGGCCGGGATCACGTTGCCGGTGCCGCCCGCGCGGGCATAGGCCTCGGTCATCTCGCCGGCGATGTCGGCGCCCGATTCATTCAGGCCGCCCGACTCGCCCGAGTAGGTCAGGTTGGAGGTGGCGTCGATCACGCCGTGGCCCATCTCGTGGCCGATCACGTCGATCGAACCGAGGTTGTTGAACGACGAGCCGCCGTCGCCGATGTACATGCATTTGCAGTTCGGGTCGAAGAAGGCGTTGTCGTAGTTGTTGTCGACGTGGACGGCGATGTAGGTGGAGGTGTTGTTGCCGTCCAGCGACTGCCAGCCCAGCGTGTTCTTCATGGTGTCGTAGGTGTTCATCAGACCCCACATCGCGTTCACGGCAGCGGTCTGGCCGTTGGCGTTGGTGGTGCTGCCGCCGCTGATGTACTGCTGGCCGTCGCCCCAGGTGTTGCTGCTGTTGGTGTAGACGGTGCCCGGGGTGGGGTTCGATTCCGGCGCGTGGTTGGCGTTGGTGATGGCCATGCCGCCGAAGGTGCCGCCCACGCCGCGCGACGGGTCTTTCATCTGGTAGGTGCTGCCCGACAGCGTGGTGTTGATCGGCACGGCGCCGTTGTACTGGCTGTTGCCGGTGCCGACCACCGTTTGCAGTGCTTCCCACTGGGCGATCACGGCGCCGGTCTTGGCGTTGACCACGGTGTCGTGGTACAGCACGCGCTTGCGGCTGTCGGCCATGCGGGTTTTCACCAGGTAGGCCAGCTCGTAACGGTCCACCACCTCTTCCAGGTCGGTCGCGTTCAGGGCCGATTCGGCCTTGTTCAGGGCCGAGGCCACGCGCACCGATTTCATCACCGGATAGATCAGCAGTTCGGCCTGCGGCGCCCAGCGGTGCACGCCGTTCGGCGCCACGCTCTTGACCACGGCGGCGACGGCGTCGGCGCTGCTCAGCGACGGCGTCAGTTCGGGCGCGCCGGTGCGGCTGCCGTTGGCGGCCACGCCGCGCGGCGCGTTCAGGCCTGCGCGGCGGTCGGACACGGACTCGCTGACGATGTTGTCGGTGGCGTCGGTGACGATCACGGATTCGGAACCGAACACGCGCAGGCCGTTATAGGTGTGCTGGGCGCGGGTGATCTTGGTGCCGGCCACGCCGGGGTGCTGGCCGCCGATGGCAAAGCCGTGCTGCATGCCGAGGCCGGCCGAGCTGGGACGCTTGGCCAGTTTGGCCGCCAGGCCGGCGCTCTCTTGTGGAGAGGCCTGGGCGACCGGCGCCGCCATCATTTGGGGACCGGCCGCGTGGGCCTGGGCGGCGAGCATCATCGGCAGGGCGGCGATGGCTGCGGCAAGCATGTTCTTACGTAGGTTCATCTTCTCTCCAAGGGTTTCGTTAGTGTTCTGGCAGTGCTTTTGGCGGGCCAGCGCAGCGACACTATTCCTTGCCGATGCGGCAAGTCAAAAAACTTGGGAAATGAGTCGTGAACGGGGAAACTGTTAAAAATGGGACAAACTTGCCTCCGGCCCATGTCGGGATTGCCTACAAAAACGCTAGCAATGGCGCACGATTGGTGGGTTTTATGCCGATACTGTGTGTTACACGCAACGGAATAGACGTAACACTCTATTTTCGTGACGTACGCGACACATTGCCCAATTCTTCAGCACGCTCGGGTTGCAATTTCTTAATGTTGCGATCTACACTAGAAGCACAAAGCGCAGGGCCAGACCCAACAAAAACGACGCGCACCGGGAACTACAGGGAACAGAGAACATGACCACACGCACAGCGCAACCCCAGCCCTCATAGGGCCACGCCGGGCCTCGCCGCCGCCCCCAGCACATCCGTACGCCGCCCGCCGCAACCCGGCTTCCGCGGTGCCATCGCGCGCCTTCGCCCACCCGTGGCCAGGTTCGCAGGGACAGCTTTTTTCTTTGTTTACTATGCTCTCTATATCTACCAAAGTTGAGCGGATCGTCATGGAATCGCCCTTCCTGACCGAGGGACTGGGGCGCGGACTGATCAACCTGTCGGAACTGGCGCGGCAGCTGCAGCCGCAGCTTGAAACGGACCTGTGGAAGCCGGTGGGACAGGCGGCCGTGGTGATGGCGCTGCGGCGCGTGGCCGAACGCCTGCCGCAGCACGAGGCGGCCGCGCACGGCGAGCTGTCGCTGGCGCGCAAGACCGGCGAGCTGACCACCCGCACTGACCTGACGATGTATACCTTCCGCTATTCGGAGAATACCTATGAATGCCACCGCCGGCTGCTGGCCGTGGCCGCGCCGCAGCAGGGCGCGTTCGTCTCGGTCACGCGCGGCATCCACGAGGTGATGGTGGTGTGCAGCCGCCCGCTCACCAGCGCGATCGACGAGGTGTTCGTCACCGAGCGCCAGCTGGCGCGGCTGGAGTGCCTGAACGCGGTGACCTTGCACCTGGACCCGGAGACGTTCAACATGCCGGGGATTTACCACGGCATCCTGAAGAAGCTGGCGTGGGACAAGATCAACCTGGTGAACATGATCTGCACCCACACCGAGCTGACGATATTGCTGGAGCAGCGCCAGACCGGCGCCGCCATTGCGGTGCTGTCGCGCCTGGTGGCGCAGTGATGGCGGCTCGCGGCGGCGCTTGGCGGGTGACGCACGGTGTGCTAACCCGCCCTACGCTACCAGCGGGGCCTGCCTAGGGCGGGCCAGGCGCAGCCGTAACCCGCCGCGACGGGCGCTCAGCCCGCCAGTTGTCCGCGCACGCGGGCGATGGCTTTGCGCACCTGGTTCGGCGCGGTGCCGCCCACGTGGTCGCGCGCGGCCACCGAGCCTTCCAGCGTCAGCACCTGGAAGATGTCCTGCTCGATCAGCGTGGAGAAGGCCTGCAGCTGCTCCAGCGACATTTCCGACAGGTCGATGCCCAGGTCCACGCAAGCGCGTACCGCGTGCGCCACGGCTTCGTGCGCGTCGCGGAACGGCAGGCCTTTCTTCACCAGGTAGTCGGCCAGGTCGGTGGCGGTGGCGTAACCCTGCAGGGCTGCCGCACGCATCGCTTCCGGCTTGACGGTGATGCCGCCGGCCATGTCGGCGAAGATGCGCAGCGTGTCCATCAGCGTGTCGACGGTGTCGAACAGCGGTTCCTTGTCTTCCTGGTTGTCCTTGTTGTAGGCCAGCGGCTGGCCTTTCATCAGGGTCAGCAGGCCCATCAGGTGGCCGTACACGCGGCCGGTCTTGCCGCGCGCCAGTTCCGGCACGTCCGGGTTTTTCTTCTGCGGCATGATGGACGAGCCGGTGCAGAACCGGTCGGCAATGTCGATGAAGCCCACGCGCGGGCTCATCCAGATGATCAGCTCTTCCGACATGCGCGACACGTGGGTCATGATCAGCGAAGCGGCGGCCGTGAATTCGATGGCGAAGTCGCGGTCCGACACGGCGTCCAGCGAGTTGTGGCACACGTCGTCGAAGCCCAGCGCCTTGGCCACTTGCAGGCGGTCGATCGGGAAGGTGGTGCCGGCCAGCGCGGCGGCGCCCAGCGGCAGGCGGTTCACGCGCTTGCGGCAGTCGGCCATGCGCTCGGCGTCGCGGCCGAACATCTCGACGTAGGCCAGCATGTGGTGGCCGAAGGTGATCGGCTGCGCCACTTGCATGTGGGTGAAGCCCGGCAGGATGGTGTCGGCGTGTTGTTCGGCCAGGTCGGTCAGCGCGCCGCGCAGCTGGTTCAGCAGGGCGGTCACGTCGTCGATGGCCGAGCGCACGTACAGGCGGATGTCCGTGGCCACCTGGTCGTTGCGCGAACGGCCGGTGTGCAGGCGCTTGCCGGCGTCGCCCACCAGCTCGGTCAGGCGTTTTTCAATGTTCAGGTGCACGTCTTCCAGGTCCAGCAGCCACTCGAACTTGCCCGCTTCGATTTCCTGGCTGATCTGCGCCATGCCGCGCTGGATGTCGGCCAGGTCGGCCGCCGTGATGATCTGCTGCGCGGCCAGCATGCCGGCGTGCGCCAGCGAGCCTTCGATGTCGGCCCTGGCCAGGCGGTTGTCAAAAAATACAGAAGCCGTGTAGCGTTTGACGAGGTCGGAAACCGGTTCGGAGAAGCGAGCGGACCAGGCTTCGCCCTTCTTGGAGAATTGATCAGTCATGATTTTTATAAGAGGGTGGGCGTGCGGATTAGCGACGATTATAAACAAGGTTGGCCTTCCTCACCGATTCCGGGGCGCCACGGGCGTGACAGCCGGGCTGAAATCGCCGATCATGGCACCATGAAGACACGCGTCGCGCACCCGGAGAACAGAGCATGAAACAGCCAGCCATAGCCAGCCTGTTGTACGTTTTGATGGCAGGTGCGCTGTGCGGCACGGCCACCGCCGGTGGCGTGCACGCCGCACCGGCCGCCCCGCTGGCCGCCACCGCAGCCGCCCCCGCCGGGCCTGCGGCCGGCGCCACGCCTGCCGCGCCAGCCTCCGGCGCCGCCGAGGGCGACGCAGGCCAGGCGCCTGCCATTGCGCCCGAATTGACCACGCTGGACGGCATCCTGTCCGCGCTGTACGGCACCATCTCCGGCGCGGCTGGCGCGCCGCGCGACTGGGAGCGCCTGCGCAGCCTGTTCACGCATGAAGGCCGCATGGCAGTGCATGGCCCGAACAAGACCGGCGACATGACCACCCGCGTGCTGACCATTTCCGACTACATTTCGCGGGTGACGCCGGTATTTGCCAAGGAAGGCTTCTACGAAACCGAACTGGCGCGCAGCACGGAGAGCTTCGGCCAGATCGCCCACGTGTTCAGCACCTATGAATCGCGCCGCTCGCCGGACGAGGCCACGCCCTTCCAGCGCGGCATGAACAGCATCCAGCTGGTGAACGACGGCCAGCGCTGGTGGATCCAGTCGCTGGTGTGGCAGGCGGAAAGCGAAAAAAACCCGCTGCCGGCGCGCTACCTGAAAGGCAAGCATTGAAAGGCAAGCATTGAACATCAGCACCGACAAGGCGGCACTCGACATACCGCTTATTCACCGTTTTCTGAGCGAGCGCTCCACCTGGGCGGTGGGCATGCCGCTGGCGCTGCTGGAGAAGGCCATTGCCAATTCGCTGTGCTTCGGCGGCTATCAGGAGGATGGCGGGCAGATTGCGTTTGCCCGCGTGATCACGGACGGCGCCACCTTCGCCAACCTGGTCGATGTGTTCGTGCTGCCGGAGCACCGTGGCCTGGGCCACAGCAAGCGCCTGGTGGCGGCCATCATGGCCCATCCCGAGCTGCAAGGGCTGCGCCGCTTCACGCTGGCCACCGGCGACGCGCACGGCCTGTACGCGCAGTTCGGGTTTGCGCCCCCGCAGCGTCCGCAGACCCTGATGGAGCGCTACTTCCCCGACCTTTACGTCAAATGAACTGCGTGAAATGAACTACTGCCACTGCATCAGCGCCGGCGGAATCAGCAGCAGCAGCGCCATCACCGCGTAGATCAGCTGCAGCGGTATCATCCACTTGGCCCAGGTAATCCAGGGAATGCGCGCCAGGGCCAGCACGCCCACGGTGATGCCCGAGGTGGGGATCATGGGCGTGGTCAGCTCGCCGAACTGGAAGGCCAGCACGGCCGTCTGGCGTGTGACGCCCACCAGGTCCGCCAGCGGCGCCATGATGGGCATGGTCAGCGAGGCCTGGCCGGTGCCGGAGTGGATGAAGAAGTTGATCACGGTCTGGATGGCGAACATCTTCTGCGCCGCGAACACCGGACTGGACGACTGCACCAGCGGCAGCAGGCCGTGCAGCATGGTGTCGATGATGTTGGCGTCGCGCGCCAGTATCATGGTGCCGCGCGCCAGGGCGATCACCAGCGCCGTGCCCACCAGGTCTTTCGCGCCCTGGATGAAGGCGCCCACCAGCTCGTCCGAATCGAGCCCGCCGATGATGCCGATCAGGATGCCCATGGTCATGAACAGCGCGGCGATCTGCTCGATGTACCAGTCGAACTTCACCACGCCCACCACCATGCCCAGCAGCGAGGCGGCGAAGATCCACAGCACCACCTTGTGCTTGAGCGTCATGCCCGCGAAGTCGTTCAGGTCAAGCTGGCTTTCCTGGCGCTTGACCTGGTCCAGCAAATACGTCGGGCTCAGTTCCGGGTTGCGCTTGATGCGCGCCGCGTACCACATCATGAAGCCGGCCGTGAGGGCGGTGGCGACCACCCAGCAGATCAGGCGGTAGCTCATGCCGGAAAACACCGGGATGCCGGCGATGCCCTGCGCGATGCCGACGTTGAACGGGTTCAGGAAGGCGGCCCCGAAGCCCACCTGCGAGCCAAGGAAGGGGATGGAGACGCCGGTGATGGTGTCGTAGCCCAGCGCGAGCGCCAGCGGCACGAAGATGAGGATGAAGGGGATCGCCTCCTCGTTCATGCCGAAGGTGGCGCCGCCCAGCGAGAACAGGGTGATGAACACCGGGATCAGCGCGGCCCGCACAAAGGGTGAATGCGTGTGCGCCTTGGCGATGGACTTGATCATGGCGTCGATCGCTTCGGTCCTGTGCAGCACCTGGAAGGTGCCGCCCACGATGAGGATGAAGCCGATGATCAGGCCCGCTTCGGCGAAGCCCTTGATGGGCGCCATCATCAGCGCCGCCAGGCCTTGCGGCTTGCTCTCGACGTAGTGGAAGGTATCCGGGTTGATCAGCTGCTTGCCGTTGACCAGGTGGGTGTCGTACTTGCCGCCGGGGATAAGCCAGGTCGCCAGCGCGATCAGCGCTAAAATGGCGAAGACCAGCACGTAGGTGTTCGGGATGCGGAGTTTCATAACGTCCTTGTATTTATTGGCTGAGCAGGTCGCCGGAGCGGAACGCCTCGGCCCCTGCGATTTTGCCGATGTTCCAGCCGCGCAGCACGTGGCGGTGGGCGGTGCGCGCAAACAGCACGCCGTCCACGCTGCAGCATACAGTGCTGGCGGCGCCGCCGACCGGATCGATCACGTCGGCCACCGCGTCGCCCGCCTTCAGTCTTTCGCCCATCTCGCGCTTATAGACCAGCACTCCGGCGTGCGGCGCCAGGATCGGTTCCACGCCCTCCAGCGGCGTGGCCGCGCACAGCGGCGCCGGCAGTTCGCCCACTTCCGCATCGAGCACGCCGGCCTGCGCCAGGAAGCGCACCAGCGCGTCCGCATCTTTTTGCGCCAGCTCGTAGCTCACGTCCATCTCGCCGCGCAGCTCCACCGTGGTGGACAGGCAGGCCGGCGGGATCGGATAGGCGTCGCCGAAATGCTCCTGCAAGTCCCACCACAGGCGGCTGCAGGCCTCGTCGAACGGCTCGCCGCCCGCCGCCAGTGCCAGCAGCACCGCGTGGGCGCCCATCAGGCGCGCCAGCGGGGCGATGCCTTCCGCCAGCGGCGTGCCGGCGTAGATGTGCAGCACGGCCTCGTTGTCGCAGTGCAGATCGAGCACGATGTCGGCGTCGATGGCCATTTCCAGCAGCAGTTTCTTGTGCGCCTCGCCATCCGATTTGGGCTGCCATGCGGCCACCGAGGCCAGCGCGTGTTCACGGATGGTGCGTACGTTGGCGTCCGCGTCCGGTCCCAGCTTGCCCGCCAGCGTGGTTTTCAGCTCGCCGGCCACGTGCTTGTAGGCGCGGTTGAAGTTCACGCCGGTGGTCAGGTCGAAGCGGCCGAAAGGGGCGCCGTGGATGGCTTGCGACAGGCCGATGGGGTTGGCCGCCGGCACCAGGATGATTTCGCCCTTGACCTTGCCCGCCGCGTCCAGCGCCTCCAGCTGCTTGCGCAGGAACTGCGCCACCAGCATGCCCGGCACTTCGTCCGCGTGCAGCGCGGCCTGGATATAGACCTTCTTGCCGCTGCCGGGCGCGCCGTAGCGGTAGCTGGTCAGTTCGAACTGGGCGCTGCTCTGGGGCGCCGAGATGGGGTGTTTTATGGTTCGCATGGAGGTGGCCTGATGGTGTGGTATCGAAGGATTATGCGCATTTGATGTATATTTGCAAGCAGTAGGCACCGTTCCGGGCGCCTCCCCCCGCAATTTCTCTGCAAAACGGACTGGATATGGGTGTACTCAAGACTTTGATTCATAGCGTAGGCCGCTTTTCCCTGCTTTGGTACGCCATAGTCGGCGCCCACACCCATGCGCATGCCGCCGAGCCGGCGCAGCCGAAAGGTTCGCTGGTCATCATCGGCGGCGGCCTGCGCGGCGACAATGCCGACATCTGGCAGCGCATCGTCCAGCTGGCGGGCGGCAAGGGCGCCCGCATCGCCGTTTTCCCTTCGGCCGCCGGAACCCCGGAACGCTCCGGCCAGGCCATCATCGGCTATCTGAAGCGCTATGGCGCCGACCCTTTCCTGGTGCCGATCGCCGTCAAGCTGGCCAATAGCGACTACCGCAAGGCGGCCGACGACATGACCCTGGCCGACCGCGTGCGGCGCGCCGACGGCGTGTATTTCGCCGGCGGCGACCAGGGCCGCATCACGCAAGCGCTGGTGCGCGCGGACGGCACCCGCACCGCGGCGCTGGACGCGATCTGGGACATCTACCGGCGCGGCGGCGTGATCGCCGGCACCAGCGCCGGCGCGGCCATCATGAGCAGCACCATGTTCTACGACGCGCGCCGCGTGCTGGCCACGCTGCAGGAGGGCGTGGCCGACGGCAAGGACATCGCGCCCGGCCTGGGCTTCATCGGCGACGACATCTTCGTCGACCAGCACCTGCTGATACGCGGCCGCTTCGCGCGCATGATCCCGGCCATGCTCAAGAAGGGCTACCAGCTCGGCCTGGGCATCGACGAGAACAGCGCCATGGTGGTCAACGCCAAGCGCGAGGTGGAGATCATCGGCTACCGCGGCGCCATGCTGCTGGACCTGTCGCGCGCCACCATGGATTCCGAATCGAGCGCCTTCAACGTCAGCAATATCCTGATCAGCTACCTGGACCGGGGCGACAAGTTCAACATCGCCACCCAGACCTTCACGCCGGCGCCGGACAAGGCCGACGGACGGCTGGACAACACGCGGCCGGTGCGGCGCGGCGCGGTCTACAGCAACGACATCCTGGGCAACAGCGCGGTGGTGGACCTGATGGAAAAGCTGATCGACAGCGACCAGCAGGACGCCATCGGCATCGCCAGCGGCGACCCGCGCGGCACGGCGCCGGAGATCGGCTTCGAGTTCCGCTTCTCCAAAACGCCCGAGAGCACCGGCTACCTGTCGTCGGTGGTGGAGGCGTACTCGATCCTGAACCTGCGGCTCGATATCCGTCCCATAGAAGTGCAACGTCCGCTGTACAAATACAAGAACTAATGCGGCGCGGGCTGTCTTAGAATACCGGGCACACAACCCCGGTACAAGGACCCGCCATGACCCTCACCACCAAGGCCCGCGCCGCATTGCTCGGCGCGGCGCTTGCCCTGTCTTTCCCCGCCTTCGCCGCACCCTACGCCGTGCCCGCCCCGGCAAAGGCTGCCGTTCCCGCCACCGTGCGCCTGGACTATCTGCACACCGGCAACGCCCTCAACGAGCAGTACTCGATCGACCGCGTGGTGATCGAGCCGCTGCCGTGGGCCGGCAAGCTGTCGCGCAGCCTGGACGACACCGACCGCGGCGTGAACCGGGTGGAAGTGGTGGACGCCAGGAGCGGCGACCTGCTGTACTCGCGCGGCTTCTCCACCATTTTCGGCGAATGGCGCAGCACCGAGGAAGCGCAGAAGATGAGCCGGGGCTTCCAGGAGTCGGTGCGCTTTCCCAAGCCGGACCGC
The DNA here is from genome assembly GCF_059704565.1 of Massilia sp. NBRC 108631. Taxonomy (NCBI): domain Bacteria; kingdom Pseudomonadati; phylum Pseudomonadota; class Betaproteobacteria; order Burkholderiales; family Oxalobacteraceae; genus Massilia; species Massilia sp. NBRC 108631. The sequence continues at coordinate 39,743 of NZ_BAAKJE010000053.1, read as the reverse complement.
CCGGTGAAGGTGCGCATCCTCAAGCGCGACGAGCGCAACGCCTTCTCGGTGGTGTGGAGCGTGGAGATCGACACCGACGCGCCGGACGTGGTGCGCAAGCAGGAGCCGGCGCCGGCCAAGCCGATCCCGATCCGCGTCAGCGGCCCCTCGCCGGACAAGGTGGACCTGCTGATCATGGGCGACGGCTACACCAAGGCCGACATGCCCAGGTTCGAGGCCACCGCGCGCCGCCTGGCGGACTACCTGTTCAGCGTGTCGCCGTTCAAGGAGCGCGCCAAGGACTTCAACGTGTGGGGCCTGGCCGTGCCGACCCAGGAGTCCGGCGTGTCGCGCCCGTCCACCGGCGTGCACCACGCCTCGCCGCTGGGCACCCGCTACGACATCTTCGGCAGCGAGCGCTATGTGCTGGCGCTGGACAACCGCGCGCTGCGCGACATCGCCCAGCATGCGCCGTACGAGTTCATCGAGATCCTGGTCAACAACGACACCTATGGCGGCGGCGGCATCTATGGGCAGTTCAGCACCGCCGCGGCCAACAGCGACTGGGCCAACTACCTGTTCGTGCACGAATTCGGCCACCATTTCGCCGGCCTGGCGGACGAGTACTACACCTCGCCGGTGGCCTACCAGTCCACCGGCGAGCGGGTGGAACCGTGGGAGCCCAACGCCACCGCGCTGCGCGACCCGTCCAAGCTGAAGTGGAAGCACCTGGCCAACGCCGCCACGCCGCTGCCCACGCCGTGGCCGAAAGCCGAGTACGAGGCGCACTCGCGCGAGTACCAGAAGACGCGCGCCGCACTGCGCAAGGCCAACCGTCCCGAGTCCGAAATGAGCGCGCTGTTCAAGGAAGACCTGGCGTGGACCAACAAGCTGTTCTCGGCCGCGCCGCACAAGCATGAAGTGGGCGCCTTCGAAGGCGCCAACTACGAAGCCACCGGCTACTACCGCCCGGCGCAGCAATGCCTGATGTTCGACCGCAGCGAGAAGTTCTGTGCCGTGTGCAGCGAGGCGGTGGGACAAACCATCGACCTGTATTCGCGCGATCCCGGTGAACCTCGTTAACGTTTGGTAACGTTTGATACGTGTACTTAGTGCGCCACCGTACAGATGGCAAAGGTAGCTCAGCATATTCTGGACCCGTGACAAGAAACAAGCACATCCCAGAAAACTACTGAAAGGTCCATACCATGAATAAGCTGATTGCTACCCTGATCGCAGGTCTGTTTGCCAGCGCCGCCATGGCGCAAACCCCGGCGCCAGCCGCCGACGTTGCCAAGGCCCAGGCCAAGGCCGAAAAATCGGTAGCCAAAGCCGAAGCCAAGGAAATGAAAAAGGACGCCGCTGCCGATGAAGACGTAGCGAAAGCCCAGGCCAAGGCCGACGAAAAAGTCGCCAAGGCCCATGCCAAGGCCGAAAAGACCCATATGAAGGGCGAAGAAAAGATCGCCAAGGCCGACCCTGAAGACAAGGTGAAAGCCGAAGCCAAGGCCGACAAGAAAATGGCCGACGCCAACATGAAGGTCGACAAGACCACCGCCAAGGCCGACGCCAAGGTAGCCAAGGAAAAGGCTGAAGCGATGGAAGACAAAGCCATTGCCGCCGCCAAGACCAACGAGGTGAAAGCGAAAGCCGCTGCCGACGTGAAAGCAGCCACCGTCAAGTAAGGGCTAGCGCGGCGGGGGGGCGGCGCGCGCGCCTGACCCGCCGTATCGCTCAGGAAGGGGCCGGAGACGGCCCCTTTTCTTATGCCGATTCCACCCGGTTGCGGCCCGATTGCTTGGCCTTGTACAAGGCGGCGTCGGCGCGCGACAGCATGGTTTCCACCGGCGTGCCGCTGTCCGCCGCGCAGTGCACGCCGATGCTCACCGTGGCGTTGAGCAGCTTGCCATCCCCTACGGCCACCGTGTGCCGCGCGAACGCGTCGCAGATGCGCTGGGCGATCAGGCGCGCGTCTTCTTCGCTGCAGCCGGGCAGCAGCACCGCGAATTCTTCCCCTCCCAGCCTGCCCAGCAGGTCGCCGCCGCGCAAACAGCCTTCGGCAATGCGCGCGAAATTGATCAGCACTGTGTCCCCGGCCGCATGGCCATGGCTGTCGTTGACCTTCTTGAAGAAATCGATGTCCATCATCAGGACGGCCAGCGGGCGCCGCATCAGTTGCGGCGTGGCCAGCAGCTCGCCGGTGCGCAGCATGAAGCCGCCCCGGTTCAGCACGTGCGTGAGCGGGTCGTGCGAGGCGGCGTATTTCAGGCGCTCGAGCAGCTCGTTGCGCGCCACCATCACGCTGGCCACCGTCAGCGGCGCCAGCGCCGTCAGCGTCACGCCCACCCGCAGCGACATGATGGCCTGCTGGGTGTCGAAGTTGGCGCCGATGACCAGCGTGCCGCTGGAGATGGCCAGCAGGGTCCACATGGAAAAGAACAGCGTGATGCCGGCCGTGGCGAACAGGCTGTAGGTCAGCGCGCACCACAGCATGGCGGGGATGGGGTAGGGGATCACGCCCGGTCCGCCCAGCTGGGTGCCCAGCCACAGGCTGCCGGCGAAGGCGGCCAGGGGCGCCACTTGCTCCAGGCGCCAGCTGGGCCAGTCGGCCCGCCGCCGGTGCGCCTTCATCCAGACGCGCAGGTCCGGGAAAGTCAGCATCACCGGCAAAATGGCGATGTAGTTCACCAGCTCGGTGGAGAACCAGAATGCGAAGCCGTAGGCGGGGCTGCCGCCGAACAGCACCGGGTGAATGAAAATGCCCGCCACGCCGGCCGCCGCTGCCGCGCTCACGACCACCAGCACGAAGCGCAGCATGGAGCGCGGGTGGCGCAGGCGCTGGTGGTCGGCGCTCATGCGCGCCAGCAGCGCGTAGCCGGTGAGCACGCCCATCAGGTTGGTGCAGGTGAGCATGGCGCTTTTGGGCCAGCCGTGCTGCATATAGAGGTCGGCCAGCATGTAGCCGGCGGCGGCGGCCAGCCAGTGCAGAAGATTGGGGGGATGCTGGCGCCGCAGCAGCAGGCCGACCAGCACCGCGTTGGTGGGCCAGAACGCGGCCAGCACGCCGGGCGGCGCGGTGTAGATGCCGAAGATGGAGCAGGCGAAGACCACTGCGCCGACCAGCAGCGCATCCTTGAAGTCAAAGCCGGAACGGCCGTTGCTCATGACATCCCTCCACCCGAATCAGCCCATTGTGAGCATGTCGATAGCCCAAGTCAATTGGGTGGAGGACCGGGATTGCCTTACTTCGGCGCCAGCGTGGACGCTTTGATACGCTGCACCAGCTCCTTGCCCTTGCGGGCCCGCTTGCCGAAGTGCGGCGCCAGCACGTTGCCGGACATTTCCAGCTCGCGCGGCTTGGCCGCCATGGTGCCGTGCACGATCACGCCTTTCTGTGTGATAGCCGCAGCCGACAGCAGCGTTTCCCTGGCGTCGAGCTCCATCAGGATCACGCCGCGGCCGCCGTTGGTCAGCGTCTTCATTTCGGCCATGCCGAACACCAGCAGGCGGCCCTTTTCGGACAGCGTGGCCACGGCGCTGGCGTCTTCCGCCACCACCGACGGCGGCAGCGGCAGGTCGCCTTCATCCAGCGTGATGAAGGCCTTGCCGCCCTTCAGGCGGCTGACCATTTCGCCAGCCTTGGCGATGAAGCCGAAGCCCGCGCTGGAGGACAGCAGCAGCTGGGTCGATGCCGGACCGGCGAAGTAGTGCTTGATGCGCACGCCGCCGGACAGGTCCACCAGCGTGGTGATCGGCACGCCGTCGCCGCGCGCGTTCGGCAGCGCGGCCACCGGCACCGAGTACACCTTGCCGTTGTCGCCGAAGCCGAGCAGGGTGTCCACCGAGCGGCACTCGAAGGCGTCGTGCAGCGCGTCGCCCACCTTGAAGGTGAACTGGGTCTTGTCGTGGCCGATGCCGGTGCGGGCGCGTATCCAGCCCTTTTCCGAGATGATGACGGTGACCGGTTCGTCCACCACTTTCTGTTCTGCCACGGCCCGCTGCGCTTCCTCGATCAGCGTGCGGCGCGCGTCGCCGTAGGCTTTCGAATCGCTTTCGATTTCCTTGATGATCAGGCGTTTCATCGCCGACGGATTTTCCAGCAGGTCCATCAGGCCCTGTTTTTCCTTGCGCAGCTCGGCCAGTTCCTGCTGGATCTTGATCGCTTCCAGGCGCGCCAGCTGGCGCAGGCGGATTTCCAGGATGTCCTCGGCCTGGCGGTCGGACAGCTTGAAGCGTTCGATCAGCGCCGCTTTCGGGTCGTCCGAATTGCGGATGATGTGGATCACTTCATCGATGTTCAGCAGGATGGTTTCGCGGCCTTCCAGGATGTGGATGCGGTCGTCCACTTTCTTCAGGCGGAACTGGGTGCGGCGGGTGACGGTCTCGAAACGGAAGCCGATCCACTCGCCGATGATGTCGCCGATGCCTTTCTGGCGCGGACGGCCGTCGCTGCCTATCATGACCAGGTTGATCGAGGCCGACGATTCGAGCGAGGTATGCGCCAGCAGCATCAGCATGAATTCGGTCTGGTCCTGGTTCTTCGATTTCGGCTCGAACACCAGGCGCACCGGCGCGGCGCGGCCCGATTCGTCGCGGATGGTGTCGAGCGAGCCGAGGATCAGCTGCTTGAGCGCCAGCTGGTCCGGCGACAGCGCCTTCTTGCCCATCTTGACCTTGGGGTTGGTCAGCTCTTCGATCTCCTCCAGCACCTTCTGCGAGGAAGTGCCCGGCGGCAGTTCGGTGACCACGGCCTGCCACTGGCCGCGCGCCAGTTCTTCGATTTTCCAGCGCGCGCGCACTTTCATCGAACCGCGGCCGGACGCGTACATGTCCTGGATCTGCGACGGCGGGGTGATGATCTGGCCGCCGCCCGGGAAGTCCGGGCCGGGGATGATGGCCATCAGTTCGGCGTGGCTGATCTTCGGATTGCGGATCATGGCCACGGCGGCCTGCGCCACCTCGGTCAGGTTGTGCGACGGGATTTCGGTGGCCAGGCCCACGGCAATGCCGGAGGCGCCGTTCAGCAGCACCATCGGCAGGCGCGCCGGCAGCAGGCTCGGTTCTTCGGACGAGCCGTCGTAGTTGGGCTGGAAATCGACCGTGTCCTGGTCGATTTCGTCGAGCAGCAGGCGCGAAATCGGCGTCAGCCGGGCTTCGGTGTACCGCATCGCCGCCGCACCGTCGCCGTCGCGCGAGCCGAAGTTGCCCTGGCCGTCGATCAGCGGGTAGCGCAGCGAGAAGTCCTGCGCCATGCGCACCAGCGCGTCGTACACCGACTGGTCGCCGTGCGGGTGCAATTTACCCAGCACGTCGCCCACCACGGTGGCGGACTTGCGCGGCTTGGCGGTGTGGCCCAGGCCCAGTTCATTCATCGAGTACAGGATGCGGCGCTGTACCGGCTTCTGGCCGTCGCATACGTCAGGCAGGGCGCGGCCCTTGACCACGGAGATCGCGTAGTCGAGGTAGGCGCGTTCGGCGAAGGTGGACAGCACCAGCGTTTCGCCGCCGTCGCCACCGTCGCCGTCATCGCCGTCGCCGCCATCATCGCCGCCGTCGCCGCCGTCGCCGCCGTCGCCGCCATTGCCTTCGGCTGCGGCCGCGGCGTCGTCCAGCGGCTGCAGTTCGTCCATGGTCTCAGCCACGGGATTGACGCCGGGGCCGGCTTTTTCTGCACCGGTAGCTGCTTCCTGCGCCGGTTCGTCAAAGAGATTTGCTTGATGAGTCATATCAGATAACGTGTGCTGTATTAAATGTCGGCTTCGACTTCGTTGCCGTGTTCCTCGATCCATGCGCGGCGGGCGGCGGCTTCGCCTTTACCCATCAGCATGTTGAAGCGCGCGGAGGAGCTGGTGTGGCCGGGGCGGCCCACTTTCACCGGCAGCAGGCGGCGCGTGTCCGGGTTCATGGTGGTTTCCCACAGCTGCTCGGCGTTCATCTCGCCCAGGCCCTTGAAGCGGGAGATCGACCAGCTGCCGTCCTTCAGGCCGTCCTTGCGCAGCTTGTCCTCGATGGCCACCAGCTCGCCGTCGTCCAGCGCATACAGCTTCTGGATCGGCTTCTTGCCGCGCGCCGGCGCGTCCACGCGGTACAGCGGCGGACGGGCGATGCAGATATGGCCCTTCTGGATCAGCGCCGGGAAGTGGCGGAAGAACAGCGTGAGCAGCAGCACCTGGATGTGGGAGCCGTCCACGTCCGCATCGGAGAGGATGCAGATTTTGCCGTAGCGCAGGCCGGACAGGTCGGGCGAGTCGCCGTTGGCGTGCGGATCGACGCCGATGGCCACCGAGATGTCGTGGATCTCGTTGTTGGCGAACAGGCGGTCCTTGTCGGTTTCCCAAGAGTTGAGCACCTTGCCGCGCAGCGGCAGGATGGCCTGGAATTCCTTGTCGCGGCCCATCTTGGCCGAGCCGCCCGCCGAATCGCCCTCGACCAGGAAGATCTCGGTGCGGGTCACGTCGGTCGATTCGCAGTCGGTCAGCTTGCCCGGCAAAACGGCCACGCCGGACGATTTTTTCTTTTCCACTTTCTGCAGCGAGCGCAGGCGCGACTGCGCCTGCTTGATCACCAGCTCGGCCAGTTTCTTGCCGTAGTCGATGTGCTGGTTCAGCCACAGCTCCAGCGGCGGCTTGGCAAAGGTGGACACCAGGCGCACCGCGTCGCGCGAGTTCAGGCGCTCCTTGATCTGGCCCTGGAACTGCGGGTCCAGCACTTTCGCCGACAGCACGAAGGAAACGCGCGCGAACACGTCTTCCGGCAGCAGCTTCACGCCTTTGGGCAGCAGCGAGTGCATCTCGGCGAAATTCTTCACCGCGCCGAACAGGCCGTCGCGCAGGCCCGATTCGTGGGTGCCGCCGTTCGGCGTGGGAATCAGGTTGACGTAGGATTCGCGCACCACGGCGCCCGATTCGGTCCAGGCCACCACCCAGGCCGCGCCTTCGCCCTCGGCAAAGCCTTCCGCGTCCGGGCCGGCGAACTGCGCGCCCTCGAACAGCGGGATCAGGGTTTCGCCGTCGGACGCCTGCGCCAGCGCCTCGGTCAGGTAGCCGCGCAGGCCTTCGTCGTATTTCCAGGTCTGCGAGTCGCCGGTCTTGGCATTGTTCAGCGTGACGGTCACGCCCGGCAGCAGCACGGCCTTGGAGCGCAGCAGGCGCTGCAGCTCAACCTGCGAGATCAGCGAGGAATCGAAGTACTTGGCGTCCGGCCAGGCGGTCACGCGCGTGCCGGACTTCTTGCCGTCCTTCGGCGCCGGCATGGAGCTCAGCGGTTCCACCACTTCGCCGTGCTCGAACACCAGGTGGTGGTAGCCGTTGCCCTTGTCGTCCTTGCGCCATACGGAGATCTCCAGGCGCTTGGACAGCGCGTTGGTGACCGATACGCCCACGCCGTGCAGGCCGCCCGAGAAGGCGTAGGCGCCGCCCGAGCCCTTGTCGAACTTGCCGCCCGCGTGCAGGCGGGTGAAGACGATTTCCACCGTCGGCACGTTCTCTTCCGGGTGCAGGCCGACCGGGATGCCCCGGCCGTCGTCTTCCACCGTGATGCTGCCGTCGGCATTCTGCGTGACGATGATATTTTTGCAATGGCCGCCCAATGCCTCGTCGGAGGCATTGTCGATCACCTCCTGGATGATGTGCAGCGGGTTCTCCGTGCGGGTGTACATGCCCGGACGCTGCTTGACGGGCTCCAGGCCCTTGAGGACGCGGATGGATGATTCGCTATAGTCGGAAACTGGTTTTTTAGTGGCCATACGTGATCAAGCTAGGTTGTGCGGTTCTTATTGGTGCGGCAGCTCATCTGCTCAGTGCGATGCAAAATGCTGTGATTATATACAGTTATTTCGCTCCGGAAGTGCTTTCTGCGCAACGCCGGCAGGCGCGCTTGCTTGCGCATTCTATCCGCAACCGGCGGCAACGGCGGGATTCACGGCGCTGGAAATGGCGGGCAGTTGTGGTTAAATGGGGAAAAGCGCTGTCAATATCACCACGGTTCACCACGTTTGACCTCGTTGAAGCACGCCGCGTCCATGAATGCAGACACCTTTCCGTTCGCAGTGCGCCTGATCGGCTTTGCCGGGGCGCAGGCCGATGCCCTGGCGGCGGCGCTCGGCCGCACGCCACCGGGCGGGCCGGCGTATTTTTGCGTGTCGGCCGACAGTTTGCAAGAGCCGGACCTGTTGCTGGTCAACGGCGCGGACCTGAAGGCGCTGGCCGCGCTGGCCACGCTCAGCCCGGGCGACGTGCGCCCGGCGCTGCTGCTGGGCACCGCGGCGCCCGCATTGGCGCCGGCCTATCCGTCGCTGCCGCTGCCATGCGACGACGACAGCCTGCACGCCGAGCTGGCGCGCCTGGTGGAACGCCGCGCCGACGCGCTGGCCAGGCTGGCCGGCACCGGCCGGCCGCCGCCGGCCGAGCGGCGCACCCGCGCGCGGCTGGACCTGGACCTGACCGATCCCTCCGACTACGCTGTCCAGCGCAGCCCGGCCGAAGACAGGCGCGGCGCCGTGCTGGTGGTGGACCGCAACGCGCGCTTCAGCCAGCACATCGGCAAACTGCTCAAGCCCTGGGATGTAGCGACCCTGTGGGCGTCGGACGAGCCGTCGGCGCTGGCCGCCTGCGCGGACGCGCCGCAGATGCTGGCGCCGGTGGCGGTGGTGCTGGTCAATACGTCGCTGGCCGGGATCGACCCCTACGCGCTGTGCGCCGCGCTGCGCGCGCAGGGCGGGGTGGCCGGCGGCGTGGCGGTGCGCGCCCCGGACGTCATCTTCACGGTGTCGCGCGGCTATCCCTATGACAGCGCGCGCGCCCGCGCCGCAGGCGCCGCCGGCCTGCTCGACAAACCCGTCTCCGACCCCACGCTGCGCGCGGTGCTCATGAAGCTGATGCGCCTGGCCTGATCTATACGCCGCGTATACGCCCGCCACACCTCTTTTTAGGCCGTTTTTACGGGCCGGCCGATAAGCTGCCGGACAGGCGGACCGGGCCAGACAGCACCAGCTGATCGCCCGCTTGCACTCGGCCCGCATCCGATCCGGGCTTGCGCGTGACGTCGGCTGCCCTGGCTTGCACCGTCGTCCACAAGGACAAGGCGGCCGATGGCATGCCCGGCTTGTACCGCGACGTGTTCGCCGCCTGACCAATCCACCCACCTGAGAAAGATTGCACCATGAAGAAATCGCTGCTTCCCGCCGCCATCGCGGCCGTACTTTCCGCTATGCTGGCCGTGCCGGCGCACGCCGGAGAACAGGCGCCGGACCGCGGCCTGGTCTACAATGCGGCCGCCACGTCGGACTATCGCTACCGGGGCATTTCCCAGACCCGGCTGCAGCCCGCGCTGCAAGGCGGCGCTGACTATGTGCATGCCCCGAGCGGCTTCTACGCCGGCGCCTGGGGCTCCAGCATCAAATGGACAGGCGACGCCGGCGGCGACGGCAGCGTGGAGCTGGACCTGTACGCAGGCAAGCGCGGCGTGCTGGGCGCGGGCGTGTCCTACGACGTCGGCGTGCTGACCTATGTTTATCCGTCCAACGGGCTGAAACGCGTGGCCGGCTTCGCCAACGCCGACACCACCGAAGTCTACGGCCAGCTGGGCTACGGTCCGGCCTATGTCAAGTATTCGCACGCGGTGACCAATCTGTTCGGCTTTGTCGACAGCAAGAACAGCGGCTACCTGGACGCAGGCGTCAATCTCGAGGCGGGCGGCGGCTACACCGTCAACCTGCACGCCGGCCACCAGAAGGTGAAAAATGCCGGCCAGGCCGACTACACCGACTGGAAAATCGGCGCCACCAAGGACTTCGGCGTGGTCACCGGCGCGCTGGCCGTGGTCGGCACCAACGCCGGAAAAGCCGCCTACGCCTCGCCCGCCAATGGCAAGTTCCTGGGCAAGACCGCGCTGGTGCTGACCGTCAGCAAAGTGTTCTAGGCTGCACGCGACTCAGTCGCCCAGCGAAGCCGCCAGCGTCAGGCCAATGGCGAGATAGCGCTCGGCGCCGCGGCGTCCGGCGCGGTCGCCGTAGCCGATGTCGATATCGGCCCGGCCGGGGACCAGGCTGTAGCGCGCGCCCAGCTGCACATAGCTGCCGGCGCGCTGCCGTCCGTAGGCCTCCAGCGTGAGGGCGGCGCGTTCGCCGGCCGCCAGCTCCAGCCCCAGCGCCCAGCTGCGCTGCACGCCTGGGCTGGGCTGGTCCTGCCGGCCGCGCTGGCGCAGCCAGCCCAGGTTCGCGTGCAGCATGGCGCGCTGGCCCGCCAGTTCCACACTGAGCGGCAAGTTCAGCGACAGGTCGCCGCGCCCGCCAGATCCGGCGCGGAACTGGTCGGCCAGCACCAGGCCCAGTCCCCAGCCATCGTCCTGCGGGGCGCGCAGCATCGTTTTCGCCTGCAGCAGCGCCAGTGACATGGCGGCGCTATCCTGCAGGTCGCGCGTGCGTCCGGCGCCCGCCGCCAACTCCCATCCACCACCGAAGTTACACGCCGGGACCGCCCAGTACTCGTCCTGCGCGCGGCTGTGTTGCGTCCACGTCTCCAGCTGGCATTGGCGCGGATCGAGGATGGCGGCGTCGTCCGCTGCCATGGGACGGCCGGCCTGCGCGGCTGGCGCGCACAGGGACAAGAGCAGGGCGTTGCGCCAAGCGGATCGGATTTTTTGCATGGGGACTCCTGGAACGGCGTCAGCATAGGGCGGCGCGGCGGCGATGTCCGTCATCACAGGCAATTTTTACGGCTTGTTTACACCCGCCCCGCCAGTCTTTACACCGATTTTAGACCCCTGCCGATAAGCTGGAAACATCAAAACAAGACCTGCGAGGGCTTCAAATGGATGTGGTGTTTATCGGCGCAATAGTCGTCCTTCTGGCCGCGAGCTGCGGCTTGGCCGCCGGCTGCGGCGTGCTGGGAGAGCGGAAATGACTGGCTTCTATGTACTCGGTGCGGCGGCGGCGGCGGGCCTGCTGGTCTATCTGGTGGCAGCCTTGCTGAAAGCGGAGGACCTGTGATGACGATGCAATCCTCGATGGAGTCCTTCATGCTGCTGGCGGCCTTCCTTGGCGTGCTGCTGGCACTGGCCTGGCCGCTTGGCATTCTGCTGGCCCGCGTCGGCGATGGCGCAGGGGGCGCGCTGCCCGGCTTCGGCTGGCTGCTGCGCGTTGAGCAGCTGCTGTACCGCGCGGCCGGGGTGCCGCTCAAGGCGGAACAGCGCGGCATGGGCTGGGAAAGCTATGCCATCGCCCTGCTGATCTTTAACGGCCTGGGCGCGCTGGTGGTGTACGGCCTGCAGCGGGTGCAAGCCTGGCTGCCGCTCAATCCGCAAGGGCTGGGCAATGTCAGCCCGGATTCGTCCTTCAACACCGCTGTCAGCTTCGTGGCCAACACCAATTGGCAAGGCTACAGCGGCGAACAGACCATGAGCTACCTGGTGCAGATGCTGGCGCTGACCTGCCAGAACTTCTTCTCGGCCGCCACCGGCATGGCCGTGGCCTATGCGCTGATACGCGGCTTCAGCGCGCGCTCGGCCAGGTCGATCGGCAATTTCTGGGTCGACGCCACGCGCTCCACGCTGTACGTGCTGCTGCCGCTGTCGCTGCTGCTGGCCGTGTTCCTGATGGGCCAGGGAGTGATCCAGAATTTCTCGGCCTACAAGCAAGTGGCGCTGCTGGACCAGGTCAGCTACAGCGTGCCGACAACCGGCGCCGACGGCCAGCCCGTGCCGGACGCGCTGGGCCAGCCGGCCATCGAGGCCGTGACGGCCGCCACCCAAACCATCGCCATGGGCCCGGTCGCCTCGCAGGAAGCGATCAAGATGCTGGGCACCAATGGCGGGGGCTTCTTCAACGCCAACTCGGCCCACCCGTACGAGAACCCGACGGCGCTCACCAATTTCATGCAGATGCTGGCCATCTTCATCATCCCGGCCGGCTTGTGCTTCGCCTTCGGCCGCATGGTGGGCGACCGCCGCCAGGGCTGGGCCGTGCTGGGCGCGATGACCGTGCTGTTCGTCGCCTGCGCGTCGGTGGTGCTGGTGGCCGAGCAGCAGGCACATCCCGCGCTGCAGGCATTGGGTGTGGACCAGGGCATGAGCGCGCTGCAGTCGGGCGGCAATATGGAAGGCAAGGAAACCCGCTTCGGCATCAGCGCCTCGGCCCTGTTCGCGGCCGTGACCACGGCCGCCTCCTGCGGCGCGGTGAACGCCATGCATGACTCGTTCACGCCGATCGGCGGCATGGTGCCCATGCTGCTGATGCAGTTCGGCGAAGTGATTTTTGGCGGCGTGGGCTCCGGCCTGTACGGCATGCTGGTGTTCGCCATCATGGCGGTGTTCATCGCCGGCCTGATGATAGGCCGTACGCCGGAATACCTGGGCAAGAAGATCCAGGCCTATGAAATGAAGATGGCCTCGATCGCCATCCTGGTCACGCCCCTCCTGGTGCTGGGCGGCACCGCCGTCGCCGTGATGACGGACGCCGGCAAGGCCGGCATCGCCAATCCCGGCGCGCACGGCTTCTCGGAAATCCTGTACGCATTCACTTCTGCCGCCAACAACAACGGCAGCGCGTTTGCCGGCCTGTCCGCCAATACGCCGTTCTACAACACCATGCTGGCCATCGCCATGTGGTTCGGCCGCTTCGCCGTGATCGTACCCATCCTGGCCATCGCCGGTTCGCTGGCCGGCAAGCAGCGCCTGGAGGCGAACGCCGGCACCATGCCGACCCACGGCGCCATGTTCATCGGCCTGCTGGTGGGCGTGGTGGCGCTGGTCGGTGTGCTGAACTACGTGCCTGCGCTGGCGCTCGGCCCGGTGGTCGAACACCTGCAGCTATTTAACAAATAAGGAGCACTGCATGTCGCAAGCTAATCCATCCGCCAAGGACATGACGCAGCACGCAGCGGCGCCGGCCCGGCGCCTGAAAATGTTCGATTCCGAATTGCTGCTGCCGGCCATCGCCGATTCGTTGCGCAAGCTGAGCCCGCGCACCCAGTTGCGCAGCCCGGTCATGTTCGTGGTCTACTTCGGCAGCATCATCACCACGCTGCTGTATCTGCAGGCGCTGTTCGGCCAGGGCGAGACCGCTCCTGGCTTTATCCTGGCCACCACCGTGTGGCTGTGGTTTACCGTGCTGTTCGCGAATTTCGCCGAAGCCATGGCCGAGGGCCGCAGCAAGGCGCAGGCGGCTTCGCTGCGCAGCCTGAAAAAGAGCGTGACGGCCAAGAAGCTGGCTTCGCCGCGCCACGGCACCACCTGGCTGCCTTGCGACGGACCGGACCTGCGCAAGGGTAACTTCATCCTGGTCGAGGCGGGCGACGTGATCCCGATCGACGGCGAGGTGATCGAAGGCGTGGCTTCGGTGGACGAAAGCGCCATCACCGGCGAATCGGCGCCCGTGATCCGCGAATCGGGCGGCGACTTCTCGGCCGTCACCGGCGGCACCCGCGTGCTGTCGGACTGGCTGGTGGTGAAGGTCAGCGCCAATCCGGGCGAAACCTTTTTGGACCGCATGATCTCCATGGTGGAAGGCGCCAAACGCCAGAAGACCCCGAACGAGATCGCCCTGACCATCCTGCTGGTGGCGCTGACCATCGTATTCCTGGTGGTGACGGTCACGCTGCTGCCGTTCTCGCTGTTCTCGGTTGCCGCCGCCGGCAGCGGCACGCCGATCACCATCACGGTGCTGATCGCGCTGCTGGTGTGCCTGATCCCGACCACCATCGGCGGCCTGCTGTCGGCCATCGGCGTGGCCGGCATGAGCCGCATGATGCAGGCCAACGTGATCGCCACCTCCGGCCGCGCGGTGGAGGCGGCGGGCGACGTGGACGTGCTGATGCTGGACAAAACCGGCACCATCACGCTGGGCAACCGCCAGGCGTCGGCCTTCGTGCCGGCGCCCGGCGTGAGCGAGCAGCAGCTGGCCGACGTGGCGCAACTGGCTTCGCTGGCCGATGAAACGCCGGAAGGCCGCAGCATCGTGGTGCTGGCCAAGCAGAAGTTCAACATCCGCGAACGCGACATGGCGTCGCTGCAGGCGGTGTTCGTGCCCTTCACCGCGCAGACCCGCATGAGCGGCGTGGATTTGCCGGGCCGGGACGTGCGCAAGGGCGCGGCCGATTCGGTGAAGAGATACGTCGAGTCGCTGGGCCTGCCATACCCGGACGAGGTGGCGCGCGCGGTGGAGGACGTGTCGCGCAGGGGCAGCACGCCGCTGGTGGTGGCCGACGGCGGCCGCGTAATGGGCGTGGTGGAACTGAAGGACATCGTCAAGGGCGGCATCAAGGAGCGCTTCGCCGCACTGCGCCGCATGGGCATCAAGACGGTGATGATCACCGGCGATAACAGGCTGACCGCCGCCGCCATAGCAGCGGAAGCGGGCGTGGACGACTTCCTGGCCGAAGCCACGCCGGAGGACAAGCTCAAGCTGATCCGCAGCTACCAGTCCGAAGGCCGCCTGGTGGCCATGACCGGCGACGGCACCAACGACGCTCCCGCGCTGGCCCAGGCCGACGTGGCGGTGGCCATGAATTCGGGCACCCAGGCTGCCAAGGAGGCCGGCAACATGGTGGACCTGGATTCCAATCCCACCAAGCTGCTGGAGATTGTTGAAATCGGCAAGCAGATGCTGATGACGCGCGGCTCGCTGACCACCTTCTCGATTTCGAACGACATCGCCAAGTACTTTGCCATCATTCCGGCGGCCTTTGTCGGCACCTTCCCGCAGCTCAAAGCGCTCGACATCATGCATCTGGCCAGCCCCTCCTCGGCCATCATGTCGGCGGTGATCTTCAATGCCCTCATCATCGTTGCGCTGATCCCGCTGGCACTGAAGGGCGTGCAGTACCGCGCCATCGGCGCCACCGCGCTGCTGCGCCGCAACCTGCTGGTGTACGGCCTGGGCGGCATCATCCTGCCTTTCATCGGCATCAAGCTGGTCGACATGCTGCTGGCCGCGTTCAACCTCGTTTAAACAGGAACCATCATGACATCCCATCTTCGTCCCGCGCTGGTGGTCTTCGGCACTCTGACCCTGATTTGCGGCGTGCTGTATCCGCTGGCCGTCACCGGCATCGGCGCCGCCGCCTTCCCGTCGCAGGCGGCGGGCAGCATCGTTGAAGTGAACGGCAAGGCGGTCGGCTCGGAACTGATCGGCCAGTCCTTCACCTCGCCCAAGTACTTCTGGGGCCGCCCGTCGGCCACCGCGCCCATGGCCAACAATGCCGCCGGTTCGGGCGGCGCCAACCAGGGGCCGCTGAACCCGGCCCTGCTGGAAGCGGTGAAAAGCCGCATCGAGGCGCTCAAGGCAGCCGATCCCGGCAACACGGCGCCGGTGCCGGTGGACCTGGTGACCGCTTCGGCCAGCGGGCTCGATCCCGAGATCAGCCTGGCCGCCGCCCAGTACCAGGTGCACCGCATTGCCGCCGCGCGCGGCCTCGACGCCCAGCAGGTGCGTGTGCTGATCGAGCGCCAGATGCGCGGCCGCGTGTTCGGCTTCTTCGGCGAGCCGCGCGTGAACGTGCTGGCGCTGAATCTGGCGCTGGACGGCAAATCCGCGCATACTCGCTGAATCGTTTTGCAGAGTAGAGATCCATGTTTCCAAGCGAGGGCCAACGGCCCGATCCCGACGCGCTGCTGGCGCAGGTCCAGGCGCAGGAGCGCAAGGCTGCGCACGGCCGGCTGCGCATCTATTTCGGCGCCTCGGCTGGCGTCGGCAAGACCTACGCCATGCTGTCGGCAGCGCGCAAGCTGCAGGCGGCAGGCCAGGAGGTGCTGGTGGGCGTGGTGGAAACCCACGGCCGCAATGAGACCGCGATCCTGCTGGACGGGCTGGACGTGTTGCCGCTCAAGGAGGTGGCCTATCGTGGCAAGGTGCTCAAGGAGTTCGACATCGACGCCGCGCTGGCGCGCCGGCCGGCGCTGATCCTGATGGACGAGCTGGCGCACTCCAACGTGCCCGGCTCGCGCCACCCCAAGCGCTGGCAGGACGTCGAGGAGCTGCTCGATGCCGGCATCGACGTGCTCACCACCGTCAACGTGCAGCACCTCGACAGCCTGAACGACGTGGTGGGCGGCATTACCGGCATCCGCGTCAACGAAACCGTGCCGGACACCGTGTTCGACGCGGCCGACGAGGTGGTGCTGGTCGATATCCCTGCCGACGAATTGCTGGCGCGCCTGAAAAGCGGCCGCGTGTACCAGCGGCCGCAGGCCGAGCGCGCGTCAAAGAATTTTTTTCGCAAGGGAAACCTGATTGCGCTGCGCGAGCTGGCGCTGCGCCGCACCGCCGACCGCGTGGAGGACGACGTGCGCGCCTACCGCGTCGAACAATCCATCGGCACGATCTGGAAGACCGGCGCTTCGCTGTTGTGCTGCGTGGGCCCGCGTCCGGGCTGCGAGCACGTGGTACGCAGCGCCGCCCGGCTGGCCGGCCAGCTCGGCACCGAGTGGCACGCGGTGTACATCGAAACACCGGCCTTGCAACGCCTGCCGGAGGCGGAGCGCGAGCGCATCCTGAGGACGCTCAAGCTGGCCCAGGAGCTGGGTGCAGTCACGGCCGTGCTGGCCGGCGGCGACATTGCCGCGACGGCGGTCGAGTATGCGCGCAGCCACAATCTGTCCAGGATCGCGCTGGGACGCGGCCATCCAGGCTGGCCTTGGCGCGCGGCCCACATCAAGCGCATGGCCGGCCTGGCGCCGGATGTGGACCTGATCGAGATCGGCGCCGCCAGCCGCGACAGCGTGCCAGCGGCGGGCGCCGGCGCGGCCTCAGCCCCCGGCTCCGCAGACGGCGACGACGCGCCCGGCGCCGCCGGCAAGCGGCGCGGGCTGGCTTACCTGGGCGCGGCGGCCGCCAGTATCGCCACCGCGCTGGCCACCGCGCCACTATTGCCGCATGTGGACCTGGCCAATATCGCCATGCTGTTCCTGCTGGTGGTGGTGCTGGTGGCGGTGCGCCTGGGGCGCGGCCCGTCCGTGCTGGCCACCTGCGTCAGCGTGCTGTGCTTCGACTTCTTTTTCGTGTCGCCCCGCTTCAGTTTCGCCGTGTCGGATTTCCAGTACGTGATCACCTTCGGCGTGATGCTGGCGGTGGGCCTGATCACCGGCCACCTGACGGCCGGGCTGCGTTTCCAGGCGCGTGTCGCCTCGCACCGGGAGGCGCGCTCGCGCGCCCTGTACGAGTTCGCGCGCGAGCTGTCCGGCGTGCTTCAGACCGAGCAGATTTTCGACAGTACCCGCAGCGCGGTGCGGGCCGCATTCCGCGCCAGGGCCACGCTGCTGCTGCCGGACGACGACGGCCGCCTGCAGCCGGCCGCGCCGCAGCCAAGCGGTGCGGCCGGCGCCGTCAACCTGTCGGTGCTGGACCTCGGCATCGCCCAGTGGGCTTACGACCGTGCCGAAAGCGCCGGCCTGGGTACGGACACACTGCCGGCCAGCCGCATCTTCTACTTGCCGCTGGTGGCGCCGATGCGCACGCGCGGCGTGCTGGCCATCGAGCCGGAAAACCGGCGCTGGATGCTGATCCCCGAACAGCGGCAGCAGCTCGATACCTTCGCCGCCCTGGCCGCCATCGCGCTCGAACGCGTGCACTACATCGAGGTGGCGCAGGCCGCGCTGGTCAGCATGGAATCGGAACGGCTGCGCAACTCGCTGCTGGCTGCCCTTTCGCATGACTTGCGCACGCCGCTCACGTCGCTGGTCGGGCTGTCCGAATCGCTGGCCGCTTCGAAGCCGCCGCTGGCGCCGCAGCAGCTGGACCTGGCGCAGTCGCTGCACGCCGAATCGCTGCGCATGAGTACCCTGGTCGCCAACCTGCTGGACATGGCGCGCATCCAGAGCGGCGAGGTGAAGTTCAACCTGGAGTGGCAGGCGCTGGAGGAAGTGGTGGGCAGCGCCTTGCGCGCCAGCGCACCGCAGCTCAGGCGGCACGCCGTCAGCACCGGGCTGCCGCACGGCCTGCCGCTGCTGCGCTACGACGCGGTGCTGATGGAACGCGTGCTGTGCAACCTGCTGGAGAACGCCGCCAAGTACACGCCGCCCGGCTCGCAGATCGTCGTCAGCGCCGCGCTGCACGGCGCCTGGATGAATGTGATGGTGTACGATGACGGACCCGGCCTTCCGGCGGGCCGCGAGGAAGCCGTGTTCGAGAAATTCACGCGCGGCGAACGCGAGTCGGCCAAGCCGGGCGTGGGCCTGGGACTGGCGATCTGCCGCGCCATCGTGGAAGCGCACGGCGGCGCCATCCATGCCGCCCCGTCGCCGCTGGGCGGCGCCGCCTTCGTCATCGCGCTGCCGCTCGGCATGCCGCCTGCACCGCCTGAAGAATTGATGGAATGATGAATACCCGACCGATGGAAAAACCGGGCGAAACGCCGCCCGTCGCCCTGCTGGTGGAAGACGAACCGCAAATCCGCCGCTTCGTGCGCGCCGCGCTGGAAGAGGAGGGCTGGCACGTGCACGAATGTCCGACCATGCAGCGCGGCCTGATTGATGCGGGCACCCGCAAGCCGGACCTGGTGGTGCTCGATCTGGGCCTGCCGGACGGCGACGGCGTGGCCTTCCTGAACGATTTGCGCAAGTGGTCCACGGTGCCGGTGATCGTGCTGTCGGCGCGGGTCAACGAGGCCGACAAGATCAAGGCGCTGGACGCCGGCGCCGACGACTACCTGACCAAACCCTTCGGCGTGGGCGAGCTGCTGGCCCGGGTGCGCGCCACCCTGCGCCGCCAGCGGCAGCCGCAAGCCGACACGGCGGGCATCGTGCGCTTCGGCGAAGTGGCGGTGGATTTGCAGAACCGCCGCGTCACCAAGGGCGGCCAGGGCGTGCACCTGACGCCCACCGAATACCGGCTGCTGGCGGTGCTGGTGGGGAATGCCGGCCGCGTGATGAGCAATCCGCAGCTGCTGCGCGCCGTATGGGGGCCGTCGCAAAGCGAAAACGGCCACTACCTGCGCATCTATATGGGCCACCTGCGCCACAAGCTGGAGGACGATCCTGCCCAGCCGAAATACCTGCTGACCGAAACGGCGGTCGGCTACCGGCTGCAGCTGCCCGGCTAGAAACAAATTGTAATTCTTCTCATGCGCGTCAAAACAGCGGCCTAAGATTAGCCATCGATTGCGCGAGGAGAGCATGATGGGTTACATACTGCACGGCACCGACTGGGACGACAACATCGACGGCACCGCCGGCGACGACGACCTGTACGGCTACGCCGGCTACGACTCCCTGTTCGGCGGCCGGGGCGACGATTACCTGAACGGCGGCGCCGGCCTCGACGAGGCCTTCTACAACGGCTACCGCGACGAATATTCGGTGCTGGCCGACGGCGGACAGTTCTGGGTCAACGACGAGGTCGGCGATGAGGGCCTGGACCTGCTGATGAATGTGGAGCGCCTGAACTTCAAGGACGGGGCGGTGGCGCTGGACATCGACGGCAACGGCGGCGAGGCCTACCGGCTGTACCAGGCCGCTTTCAACCGCGAACCGGACGAAGTGGGGCTGGGCTTCTGGATGGCGCATATGGACCAGGGCTACAGCCTGCGCGCCATCGCGCAGAACTTCGTCACCTCGAACGAGTTCCGCGACACCTACGGCGCCAATGCCAGCAACGCCGAAATCGTGCTGCGCTTCTACTTCAACGTGCTGCACCGCGCGCCCGACCAGGAGGGCTTGAATTTCTGGGTGACCGCGCTGAACACCGGCCAGGCCACCGTGGCCGACGTGCTGACCGGCTTCAGCGAGAGCGCGGAAAACTACGCCCAGCTGATCGGCAAGATGCAGGACGGTATCGACTACCAGCCCTGGGGCTAGGCGCTTCGTCGCGCGCTATTTGCTCAGCATGCGCATGGCCCGCTCCAGCCCTTCGATGGTGAGCGGGAACATGCGGTTGTTCATCAGCTGGCGGATGACGGCGATCGACTGGCGGTACTGCCACAGTCCTTCCGGTTCCGGATTGAGCCAGATGAATTTGGGGAAGGCGTGCGTGAAGCGGCCCAGCCATTCGGCGCCGGCCTCCTCGTTGTTGTATTCGACCGAACCGCCCGGCTGCAGGATTTCGTAGGGGCTCATGGTGGCGTCGCCGACGAAGATCACCTTGGTGTCCGGCGTATATTTGCGCAGCACGTCCCAGGTGGGAAAGCGTTCGGCGTTGCGGCGGCGGTTGTTCTTCCACAGGTAGTCGTACACGCAGTTGTGGAAGTAGAAGAATTCCATGTTCTTGAACTCGGTCTTGGCGGCCGAGAACAGCTCTTCCGTGCGTTCGATGTGGTCGTCCATGGTGCCGCCCACGTCGAGCAGCATCAGCACCTTGATGTTGTTCTTGCGCTCGGGCTGCATCTTGATGTCGAGGAAGCCGGCGTTGTTGGCGGTGGCGCGGATGGTCTGGTCCAGCGCCAGTTCGTCCTCGTGGCCTTCGCGGGCGAACTTGCGCAGGCGGCGCAGGGCCACCTTGATGTTGCGCGTGCCCAGCTCCCGTTCTGAGTCGTAGTCCTTGTAGGCGCGCGCTTCCCACACTTTGACGGCGGTGCGGTTGCCGCCCTTGCCGCCGATGCGCACCCCTTCCGGGTTGGTGCCGCCGTTGCCGAACGGCGAGGTGCCGCCAGTGCCTATCCACTTGCTGCCGCCCTCGTGGCGTTCCTTCTGCTCTTTGAGCAGCTCGTTCAGGCGGTCCATCAGCTTGTCGTAGCCGAATTTTTCCAGCGCGGCCTTCTGCTCCTCGCTCAGCTCGCGCTCCATGCGCTTGATCAGCCAGTCGAGCGGAATCGCGCTGTTGGTTTCAAAGGCGCCGTTGATGCCCTTGAAGTATTGCGCGAAGGCGCGGTCGAACTTGTCGTAGTGGGCTTCGTCCTTCACCAGGGTCAGGCGCGACAGATAGTAGAAATCGTCCATCGAGGCGTCGATGACGTTCTTCTGCATCGCTTCCAGCAAGGTCAAAAACTCCTTGATGGAGACGGGGATCTTCGCGTCTTTCAGCGTGAAGAAAAAATCGATCAGCATGTCACTCTCTATCCAGCTTGTAGCGCAGGTGCGCCTTGATTTCCGGCCATTCGCCGCGCACGATGCTGTACATGACGGTGTCGCGCACGGTGCCGTCGCGGCGCAGCGCGTGGTGACGCAGCACGCCGTCCTTTTTCGCGCCCAGGCGCTCGATGGCGGCCTGCGAGGCGTGGTTGAAGTTATCGGTGCGGAAGCCGACCACGGCGCAGCCCAGCGTTTCGAAGGCGTGTGTCAGCAGCATCAGCTTGCAGCTGGTGTTGACGTAGCTGCGCTGGCGGCTGCGGGCATACCAGGTGTAGCCGATTTCGGCGCGGTCCAGCGCCGGCACGATGTCGTGGTAGCTGGTGGTGCCCACCACTTCCCCGGTCACGCTGTCGACGACGGCGAAGGCGAAGCGGCCCGGGCGCATTTCCAGCGCCGTGGCGATGTAGCCGTCCACCTGGTCCGGCGCCGGCACGGAGGTGATGCGCAGCTTCCACAGCTCGCCGTCGTGGGCGGCCGCCAGCAGGCCGGCGGCGTGCTGCGGGCCGAGCGGCTCCAGGCGCACGCCG
Source organism: Massilia sp. NBRC 108631 (assembly GCF_059704565.1). Classification (NCBI taxonomy): domain Bacteria; kingdom Pseudomonadati; phylum Pseudomonadota; class Betaproteobacteria; order Burkholderiales; family Oxalobacteraceae; genus Massilia; species Massilia sp. NBRC 108631. The sequence continues at coordinate 18,243 of NZ_BAAKJE010000053.1, read as the reverse complement.
TTCAGTTCCAGCGTGACGGAGGCGAAATTGGCCAGGGCGCTGTTCATCAGCGGTTGGTCCGGTTCATGAACACCAGGCGCTCGAACAGGTGCACGTCCTGCTCGTTCTTCAGCAGCGCGCCGTGCAGCGGCGGCACCACGGCCTTGGCGTCCTTGCTGCGCAGCGCTTCGGGCGGGATGTCCTCGGCCAGCAGCAGCTTGAGCCAGTCCAGGAACTCGGAAGTGGACGGCTTTTTCTTCAGGCCGGGCACGTCGCGCACTTCATAGAAGGTCTGCAGCGCGGTGGCCAGCAATTCCTGCTTCAAGGTCGGGTAGTGCACCTTGACGATTTGCTCCATCGTGTCCTTGTCCGGGAACTTGATGTAGTGGAAGAAGCAGCGGCGCAGGAAGGCGTCCGGCAGTTCCTTTTCGTTGTTGGAAGTGATGATGACCAGCGGGCGGTGCTTGGCCTGCACCATTTCGCGCGTCTCGTAGACGTAGAATTCCATGCGGTCCAGCTCGCGCAGCAGGTCGTTCGGGAACTCGATGTCGGCCTTGTCGATCTCGTCGATCAGCAGCACCACCGGTTCCGGCGCGGTGAACGCCTGCCACAGCACGCCCTTGACGATGTAGTTGTGGATGTCGCGCACGCGCTCGTCGCCCAGCTGCGAATCGCGCAGGCGCGACACGGCGTCGTATTCGTACAGGCCCTGCTGGGCCTTGGTGGTGGACTTGATGTGCCACTGCATCAGCGGCATGTCCAGCGCGGCGGCCACTTCCTCGGCCAGCATGGTCTTGCCGGTGCCCGGTTCGCCCTTGATGAGCAGCGGGCGCTGCAGCGTCAGGGCCGCGTTCACGGCCAGTTTCAGGTCGTTGGTGGCGACGTAGTTGTCGGAACCCTGGAAGCGTTGGCCTTGGCCCTTGTTTGCTTGCATAGAATGGCATCTCTTAGTGGAAAATGAATCCCCTGAGTATATGCCAGAACGCTATACCACACTGCGGGCGGATGATGTGGACTCGCAACTTGTTATTGGGTTAGAATCGTTGGCTGGTAGTGTAAAAGTCAACTTTTGCGACTACTGTTTCACGCAGTATCAATCACATTACTGACGCTAACCTAGCCATCCACCATGAAAAAAATCTACGCAGTTCTCGTGCTTGCAGGCATCGCCAACGTTGCCGCAGCAGCGGACATCGTTGGAAACGCCAAGGCGGCTCCAGCCAAGATCGAAATGTGTATCGGTTGCCACGGCATCCCCGGCTACAAAGCCACCTTCCCGGAAGTGTTTCAGGTGCCCATGATTGGTGGCCAATCGGCTAAATACATCGAGAACGCGTTGCAAGGCTACAAGAAGGGCGAGCGCAAGCACCCTTCGATGAAGGGCATCGCCGTCAGCCTGTCGGACCAGGATATCGCCGACATCGCTGCCTTCTATTCGCAGCAGACCGCTAAAACCGCGCAGAAATGAGGCCTTACGACATGAAAAAACTGATCATCGCCCTGTTCTGCGCTTCCGCTTCCTTCGCCGCCACCGCCGGCGGCAACATCAACGCCGGCAAGGCACTGGCAGAGAAGTACAGCTGCGCCGCCTGCCACGGCAAGGACTACAATTCGCCGATCGACCCGTCGTATCCGAAGCTGGCCGGCCAGCACAAGGATTACCTGCAGCACGCGCTGACCGCCTACAAGCGCGGCGACGCGCCGAACGGCCGCAGCAACGCCATCATGACCGGCCAGGTCAAGCCGCTGAGCAACCAGGACATCAAAGACCTGGCGGCGTACCTGCACAGCCTGCCAGGCAATATGGTGACGCACCGCTGATTCCGCGCTGCAGCATCAATCGGCCAAAGCCACGCAGCGCGTGGCTTTTTTTATTCCGCCTGCACCGTGAGCCGCTTGATGGCGGCGTTCTTGCCGTAGGTGGCGGAGGCCAGCAGCGGGGCGGGGCAGCGCACGCGGTACAGATAGCTGCGCTCCTCGCCGTCGGTGCTGCGGCGCAGCAGTTCCAGTTGCAGCGGGGCCGGGCAGGGGCGCAGCAGCGCCGCTTCCGCCGTGCCCGCGCCAGCGCCCCTGCGCGCCAGGGCGGCGGCCACTTCCCTGGTCACTTCCGGCTCGGCATCCTCGATGGGCGCAGCGGCGGCCGCGGCCGCTGTGCGCTGCGCCTGGGCGGCCGGCATGGCGCAGCCGGCGGCCAGCGCGCAGGTCAATGTCAGGGATAGCACTCGTCGCATGGGCTTCGCTCCTTGTAAAGTTGGCCCATCTTAGCCCGAGTTCGGGCGCCCTCCAAATTGTCTCAAATTGAACAAAGCGCGGCGTTCTGTCTAAAAAGGCCTGCTTTTACAACGGCGCAAAACGCGTGGCTATACTCGGCTGGCAGCCATATGCACCAGCATATGCCCCCTTATTTGCACACCACCGAACTGATAGGAGTCGTTGCCGCATGCGCCACTTTGCCCGTCCCATCCTCGCATCCCTGATCGTCCTCGCCTACGCCGGCGCCGCCCACGCGGACAGCCGCTCGGTGGACAACCTGACCTTGTTCTCCAACACCAAGGCCGGCTCGGCCGAGGACGCGCTGCGCCAGAACGCGGCCCGCTTCGGCCTGCCCGCTTCGCTCAAGAACCTGGAACTGGTGAAAGTGCAAGAGTCGCTGACCGGCAAGCACTACCACTACCAGCAAATGCTGCGCGGCCTGCCGGTGGACCGGGCCGTCATCATCGTGTCGATCGGCAAGGGCGGCCAGTTGCAGAAGATCTTCAACGAAACCCGCCACATCTCGGACGAGGTGGACGCCAAGGCCGTCAACCAGCTGTACAACCAGTCGCACATCTCGGAAGAGCAGGCGCTGGACAAGGGCTGGAACAACATGAAGGTGCAGCACCCGCTGGTGGACGTGCCGCGCACCGAGCTGGTGTGGGTGCCGAGCAAGGACGGCGTGCAGCTGGCGCGCAAGGTCAGCATCGAAGCGCAGATGCCGACCGGCGGTTTCGTGCAGTACCTGAACGCGCACGACGGCAGCGTCATCGATTCCTACTCCACCTCCATCCCGCGCAAGGGCGAGCGCTCGCTGGCGGCGCGCGCCACAGTGGGCGGTCCGGTGCTGGACCGCCGCAGCGCCATGAAGGCGGCCAGCGACACCCAGGCGGCCCGCACTTCGCTGCGCGCTTCGGCGCCGGTCGCCGCGCTGGCGCCGTCCGGCATCAACGGTTCCGGCTACGCCTTCGATCCCGATCCGCGCACCGCGCTGGCCACCGAGGCGCTGACCGACACGTCGGCCGCGTCCGCCTTCGACGCCGGCTACTCGAACAAATCGCTGCGCGACCTGACCGTGGTGGGCAGCAACTACACGCTGACCGGCCCCTACGTGAACATCAAGAACATCGAAGCGCCCAACACCGCGCCGTCGACCACCATCAACGGCGTGTGGACGGCCAAGCGCGGCAGCAACGCCTTTGACGACACCAACGTCTATTTCCATCTGGACCAGAACCAGCGCTACATCCAGTCGCTGGGCTTCACCGGCACCAAGTCCATCATCAACCGTCCGTTCGACGTCGACACGGACGGCCTGAACGGCGACGACAACTCGCACTACAGCTATAGCGGCAGCACCGACTACCTGGCCTTCGGCCACGGCTGCGTGAACGACAGCGAGGACGCGGACGTGATCCTGCACGAGTACGGCCACGGCATCCACCGCAACATCAACTCCGGCTGGAGCGGCGGCGACACCGGCGCCATGGGCGAAGGCTTCGGCGACTACTGGGCCGCGTCCTACTCGTACAGCACTCCCAACGGCAAGACCTTCCACCCGGAATGGGCCTTCAGCTGGGACGGCCACGGCGCCTGCTGGGCCGGCCGCATGCTGAACCGCACCGATGCCAAGTACAACAGCAGCAAGACTTACGGCGCGCACCAGTCGGTGACCGAAGGCGGCGTCTCGTTCTCGTCCGACGAACTGTGGTCGGCGCCGCTGTACCAGTCCATGGTGGCGCTGATCGCGGCCGGCAAGCCGCGCGGCAATATCGACCAGATCATCCTGGAAGCGCACTTCGGCCTGGGCAGCAACATCAAGATGCCGGCCATGGCCACGGCCATCGTCAACGCGGCCAAGACGCTGTACCCGGCCGACCTGACTTATGCCAACACCTTCCAGGCCAAGTTCGAGGCGCAGAACATCCTGTCGTCCACGCCGAGCGGCCCGAGCGTGGCCGAAACCGAGAGCAACAACACCACCGCCACCGCGCAAGTGATCGCCACGGCCGGCACCACGGTGAACGGCACCATCAGCGCCAACTCGGATGTGGATTACTACAAGGTGACCTTGCCAGCAGGCAAGACGCTGACGCTGACCCTGACCCCGAACGCCGCCTCGGATTACGATCTGGAACTGTACAACAGCGCCGGCACCAAGCTGACCTCCAGCACCAAGGGCACCGGCCAGGTGGACACCGTGACCAGCACGGCGTCCGGCGTGCTGTACGCCAAGGTGATCCGCTACAGCGGCGGCACCGGTTCGACCAACGGCAAGTACACGCTGTCGGCCGGCTGGTAATGTTGGGGTAGCAAAGAAACAACCCGCCGCGGCGGGTTGTTTCGCGTCAGCGCGCCGCGCGGCGCTGCACCGCTTCGATGTAGGCCAGCCCGTCCAGCGGCTGGCCGCTGCGCTGGGCGTTCCAGATCATCTCGCCCAGGCATTCCATGATCTGGTGCTGGGCCTCGTGCGCCGAGTCCAGTTTCAGGGTCAGCGCCGTGGCGGCCGCGCGGATGCCGGGTGGCTGGTCGATCGAGATCTGCTCGTCGATCGACAAGTGCATGGACAGGTGCAGGAAGGGATTGGTCTGGCCGGTATCGACGGAGTAGTCGCGCGCCAGGGCCGCTTCCACGTCGCTCAGGATGTCTTCGTATTCGGGATGGTGGCGGATCCAGTCGCCCGCCATGGTTTCCAGCGGCGTCAGGATGTCGTTGGCGCGCTGCTTCTGGAACACGGCGCAGAAGAAGCGCCGCACGTCGTCGGAGGAGGGATTAAACATGGGCGGTATTGTACCCCGGCATAAAAAAACGGACGCGCGAGCGTCCGTTTTTGCCTAGTCCTGGCCCGGCAGCACGATGCGGGGCGTGTCGGCCGCGCAATCGCAGGGATCGCCGCCCACCAGCTCCGGCGCGCCCACCGCGGCCGCCGCGTTGGCGGCGTTGGCCGCCACGGCAGCGCTGGCGATGCTTGCCTTGCTGGCATTGCTGCCAACATTGCCAGCGTTGCCATTATTTCCGCTATTGCCGCCGCCATTCCTGGGAGCATGCGGCTGGCGCAGGTAGCGCGACGTGTGGTGGCGGTTACCGTTGCCGTTGCCATGCGCCGGCCACGTCAGGAAACGCGACAATTCCTGCAGCGCGCGCTGGTAGACGTCGCGCTTGAACTCGATCACCACATCCAGCGGCACCCAGTACTCATGCCAGCGCCACGCGTCGAACTCGGGATGGTCGGTCAGGCGCAGGTTCACGTCGTTGTCGCGCGCACACATGCGCAGCAGGAACCAGATCTGCTTCTGGCCACGGTAATGGCCGCGAATTTCGCGCTTGATGAAGTGGTCGGGCACCTCGTAGCGCAGCCAGTCGCGGGTGCGGCCGACAATCTTGACGTGTTCCGCCCGTAAGCCTATTTCTTCCTCCAGCTCCCTGTACATTGCCTGTTCAGGCGTTTCGCCGTACTTGATCCCGCCTTGCGGGAACTGCCATGAGTGCTCGCGCACCCGCTTGCCCCACCACACCTCGTTATGGGCGTTCAGCAGGATGATGCCGACGTTGGGCCGAAACCCTTCACGGTCGAGCATGTTGCACCTCAAACTTTCTGCTTGCAGTACGTCCTTCTTATATTTTTGCCCACAAACCTGCGCGCCAGCCCGGTTTTCGGGGTACGAAAACCGTCGGCGGGCCATCTAATGAACGCATTTGTATAAAGTATGGACGCATCAGCCAGCTAATCCTTTAAAATTAGGTTGATTATAACTCTCTCTTTTTAAAAAGAATTCACCGTATGCGTGCCTCCCGATTTTTTATTTCAACTCTCAAAGAAGCGCCTGCCGACGCCGAGATCGTCAGCCACAAATTGATGATGCGCGCAGGCATGATCAAGCGCCTGGGCTCCGGTATCTACACCTATATGCCGATGGGCCTGAAGGTGATCCGCAAGGTCGAAGCCATCGTGCGCGAAGAGATGAACAATGCCGCCGCCATTGAGCTGCTGATGCCGCTGGTGCAGCCGGCCGAGCTGTGGCAGGAGACGGGCCGCTGGGACAAGATGGGCGCCGAACTGATGCGCGTGAAGGACCGTCACGGCCGCGAGTTCGCCATCCAGCCGACTTCCGAGGAAGTGATCACCGATGTTGTTCGCTCGGAAATTAAATCCTACAAGCAGCTTCCGTTGAATTTTTACCACATCCAGACCAAGTTCCGCGACGAGCGCCGTCCGCGTTTCGGCCTGATGCGCGGCCGCGAGTTCACCATGAAGGATGCCTATTCCTTCGACCGCGACCTGGCCGGCATGCAGCAGTCGTACCAGGTCATGTTCGACGCCTACACCCGCATCTTCACCCGCTTCGGTCTGAAGTTCCGCGCGGTGGCGGCCGACAACGGCGCCATCGGCGGCACCGGTTCGCATGAATTCCACGTGATTGCCTCCACCGGCGAGGACGCGCTGGTGTACTGCCCGACCTCGGACTACGCGGCCAATATGGAAGCGGCCGAGGCGCTGGCGGCCGGCACCCGCCCGGCGCCCGGCGCCGAGCTGGTGAAAACCGCCACGCCGAAGGCAGCCAAGTGCGAAGACGTGGCCAAGCTGCTGGGCACCGAGCTGAGCAAAACGCTGAAGACGCTGGCGCTGACGGTCGAGCAGGAAGGCAAGGACGGCAAGGCCGGCAGCAAGCAGTACTTCATGCTGCTGCTGCGCGGCGACCATGAGCTGAACGAAATCAAGGTGGCCAAGGTGCCTGGCCTGGCCGGCCACCGCTTCTCCACCGAAGCGGAAATCCTGGAAGTGTACGGCTGCGTGCCGGGCTACCTGGGCCCGATCGGCACCAAGGCGCCGGTCACCGTGGTGGCCGACCGCAGCGTGGCCAACATGGCCGACTTCATCACCGGCGCCAACGAGGAAGACTTCCACTACACCGGCGCCAACTGGGGCCGCGACGTGGCCGAGCCCGCCATCGTGGCCGACTTGCGCAACGTGGTCGAGGGCGATCCTTCGCCGGACGGCAAGGGCGTGCTGGCGGTCGAGCGCGGCATCGAAGTGGGCCACGTGTTCCAGCTGGGCACGGCGTACTCGGAATCGATGAAAGCCACCTTCCTGGACGAGAACGGCAAGGCCGCGCCGCTGCAGATGGGCTGCTACGGCATCGGCGTGACCCGCATCCTGGGCGCCGCCATCGAGCAGAACTTCGACGACAAGGGCATCATCTGGCCGACCTCGCTGGCCCCGTTCGAGCTGGTGCTGTGCCCGATGGGCTATGACCGCAGCGAACTGGTCAAGGAAGAGACCGACAAGCTGTACGCCGCCGCCCAGGCAGCCGGCATCGACGTCATCGTGGACGACCGCGGCCTGCGCCCGGGCGCCATGTTCGCCGACTGGGAACTGATCGGCGTGCCGCACCGCGTGGTGATCGGCGAGCGCGGCCTGAAGGAAGGCAACCTGGAATACCAGGGCCGCCGCGACGCCGAAGCGACCGCCGTGCCGCTGGCCGAGGTGGTGGAATTCATCAAAGGCAAAGTGCAGCAGTGAGCACCATCAGCCAACAGCGCAAGGGCGCGGAACGGCGCCGGTTCTGGGCCCGCCCGCTGCGCTGGTGGCACGTGCTGGCGTTCTCGACCGGCGTGCTGAGCGCGCCGTTCGGCTTTGCCGGCAACCAGCAGGAAGAAGCGCTGGCCGACTCGGTGCGGCTGGCGCTGTCGAACGCCATCCTGGACGCCCGTCCGCCCAAGCCCTCTTTTTCCAACGCGGCCGACCGCCAGCGCTATGAACTGTGGCTGGCGCAGATGTCGGCGCGCCTGAAGCGCAAGCTGCCCGACGAACAGCTGCGCACCGAGTTCCTGGAAACGGCGTGGTACGAGGCGCGCCGCGCCGGGCTGGAGCCGGGGCTGGTGCTGGGGCTGATCCAGGTGGAGTCGGCCTACCGCAAATACGCGGTGTCGGTGGTGGGCGCGCGCGGCTACATGCAGGTGATGCCGTTCTGGACCAATGTGATCGGCGACCGCGACCGCCGCAAGCTGTTCAACATGCAGACCAATCTGCGCTACGGCTGCGCCATCCTGCGCATGTACATCGACATGGAGCGCGGCAACCTGTTCCTGGCGCTGGGCCGCTACAACGGTTCGCGCGGCCGGCCCGACTATCCGAACGCCGTGCTGGCGGCCTGGAACAACTGGAAAGTCACTCCGCCTATCTGATTCTCCACAGCACCGTTTTCAGATAAGATGGCTGCCTTTGCAACTTGAAGGTGGGCCATGGAAAATCGGATTCAGCGTGCGGCGGCAGGGCTTGCCATTACCGCGATTGCAGTTTCACTGTCCGGCTGCGCCGGCACCGGCACCGGCTCGCGGCAGCCAGGCCCGCAGGCCGAGGCGCCCGTGCCGCCCGCCATGCCGGCTGCATCCACGGCGCTCAAGCACATCATCTTCCTGGTCGGCGACGGCATGGGCTTCAACACGCTCACGGCCGCGCGCAACTACGCGGTGGGCGAGTCGGGCGACCTGGCCATCGACACGCTGCCCGAGTCGGCTTACGTAAAGACCTATTCCAGCGATATGCAGGTGACCGACACGGCCGCCGCCATGTCGGCCTACATGACGGGCGTGAAGACCAACAACGGCCAACTGGCCGTGACCGGTTGCGCGCCGGCCGGCGGCGCCGCGCCGCGCGCGCCAGCCACGCTGCTGGAGCTGGCGCGCAAGCGCGGCTGGGCGGCCGGCGTGGTCAACGCGGCCAGCGTCACCGATCCGCTGACGGCGGCCGGTTACGCGCACACCTGCCAGGCCGCGCGCAGCGAGGACATCGCCGCCGCGCTGGTGCCGGGCGGCGCAGGCTACAACGAACAGCTGGTGGGCGGCCTGGACCTGGTGCTGGGCGGCGGCGCCCAGCACTTCCACAAGCGTGCCGACGGCCGCGACCTGCTGGCCGAACTGCGCGGCCAGGGCTACACGCAAGTGGCCGACTCGGCCGCGCTGGCGGCGCTCGCAGCGTCGGCGCCCGCCGCATCGCCCGCGCCTGCGATCGCCGGCCAGCGCGTGATCGGCCTGTTCAATGGCGCGCTGCACGCGCCGTCCGCCACCGCTTCCGCCGCCGTGCCGGCGAACGGCAAGGAGCCTTCGCTGCCGGCCATGACCTCGGCCGCAATCGACCTGCTGGCCAAGAGCGGCAAGGGTTTCTTCCTGGTGGTGGGCAACGGCCAGATCGGCCAGGCGCAGCGCGCATCGACCGCGCGCCGCGCGCTCGATGAAACCGTGGCGCTGGACGCCGCGCTGAAAACGGCCATCGACAAGATGCAGGCCATCGACCCCGGCCTGAAGCGCACCCTGATCGTCATGACCGCCAGCAGCGACAGCACCTTGATCCTGAACGGCTATTCGATCCGCACCGGCAAGACCACCGCCACCGAACCGGGTGTGCTGGGCCTGGTGCGCAAGTACACGGACGGCAAATACTACAAGGACCTGGACGACGTGCCCTACACCATCATCGGCTACGGCAACGGCGTGAACCGGGTCAAGGGCAGCCGCGCCGGCGGCTCGCTGCTGAGCGACGCCATCGTGACGGAGCCGAACTACCGCCAGGAAGCGACGGTGCGCATGGCGCCGGGCGCCACCACCAATGGCGGCACCGACGTCTACCTGGGCGCCATCGGCGCGCGCGCGGCCGACTTCCGCGGCACGATCGAGAACACCCAGGTGCACACGCTGATCAAGAACGCAGCCGGCTGGTAAAGGATAACAACAATATGAAACGCAATCTGATCATCTCCGCGCTGCTGGCCGCCGCTGCCGCATCCGCCCACGTGCACGCCGGCGAAGCGAAGAACGTCATCTTCTTCCTCGGCGACGGCATGGGCCCGACCGCCATCACCGCCGCGCGCATCTACCAGTACAAGGAAGAAGGCCTGCTCAAGTTCGAGCGCCTGGAGCGCGTGGCGCGCATCAAGACCTATTCGCAGGACGCGCAAACCACCGACAGCGCGCCCTCCATGGGCTCCTACATGACCGGCGTGAAGATCCAGAACGAAGTGATCTCCATGTCGTCCGACACCAAGGCCATGGCGCCGAAGAAGGACGCGCACGGCAATCCCACCATCGACACCTGCGCCGCCGGCAACGGCCGGGCCGCTGTGACGATACTGGAACTGGCCAAGGCGCACGGCAAGGCCGTGGGCGCGGTCACCACCACCGAAGCGACGCACGCCACGCCGGCCTCCACCTACGCGCACAGCTGCCACCGCAGCAGCGGCTACGCCATCGCGGTGCAGGCGGTGCCGGGCGGCGCGGGCTACAATCCGGCGCTGGGCGACGGGCTGGACGTGCTGATGGGCGGCGGCCGCCACCACTTCACGCCCTACAGCGCCGACAACACCAAGGGCCGCGCCGATGGCCGCGACCTGCTGGCCGAACTGGCCGCGCGCGGCTACGCGGTGGCCACCGACCGCACCCAGATGGAAGCGGCCAAGCCGGGCCGGAAGTTCATCGGCCTGTATGCCAAGGAGGACCACCTGGCCTATGAGCTCGAGCGCGGCGCGCGCAATCCGAAAGGCGAGGCGGCCACGCAGCCGTCGCTGTCGGAGATGACCTCCAAGGCCATCACGCTGCTGTCGGCCAAGCCGGAAGGCTTCTTCCTGATGGTCGAAGGCGGCAAGATCGACCACGGCCTGCACGATTCGAACGCCAAGCACGCGCTGGTGGACCTGGTGGCGTTCGACGACGCCATCCAGACCGCGATCGACCGCATGCAGCTGCTCGATCCGGGCTTGCGCAACACGCTGATCGTCATCACGGCGGACCACGACCACACGCTGGCCTTCAACGGCACCGCGCGGCGCGGCAACCCCATCCTGGACATCGTGCGCAACGCGGACGGCACGCCGGCGCGGGATGCCGACGGCCGCACCTACACCGCGCTGGCCTTCGGCAATGGTCCGAACCGGCCCAACGAGCGCGCCGACGTGGCCAGCGAGACCGCGCTGGGCGACCACTACCACCAGGAGACGGGCATCCGTATCAAGGGTGAAACGCACGGCGGCGGCGACGTCAAGCTGTACGCCACCGGCGCCGGCGCGCAGGCGTTCAAGGGCACCATGGAGAACACCAGGGTGTTCGATCTGATGAAGGCCGCGTTCGGCTTCAAATAGGACGGGGCAAAAGCGGGAGGCGAAAAAAAAGGCCCCGGCCGCGCGTGCGACGGGGGCTTTAGTGTGCGCTGCGCACGCGCAGGCTCTTATTTCAAGTGATCGGAGATCAGCTTGGTCATTTCGAACATGGACACTTGGGCTTTGCCGCCGAAGACGGCTTTGAGCTTGTCGTCTGCATTGATCATGCGGCGGTTGGCCGCGTCTTGCAGATTCAGCTTCTTGATGTAGTCCCACACTTTCTTGGTGACTTCGGTGCGCGGCAGCGGGGAGGCGCCTACCACGGCGGCCAGCGAAGCCGATGGGGTCAGTTCCTTCATGAAGGCGGCGTTGGGCTTGCGAGGTGCTGCGGCTTTCTTGGCGGCGGCAGGTTTGGCGGCGGCGGTTTTAGCCGGAGCTGCTTTTTTGGCCGCAGGCTTTGCTGCTGCTGCTTTCTTTGCTGGTGCTGCTGGGGTTTTCTTGGCTGTTGCCATATTCGAGCCTCCTTAACGAACACAGGGAAAAGTTGCGCAATTCAATCGCACGGCTAATATTGGTGGGGATTTGCCGACTATGCAAGTGTTTTTCGTGTTTTTTCTCGGAAACGCCACGCAAGGGCAAAGGAAGCGCAAAGGGGCCAGGGTTAATTAAATAACCCTGGCCCCTTTTTGCCGCGATGCACCGGATTAGCGCAGGCCCGGCATCATGCCCTTCATCGAGCGCATCATCTTCATCATGCCGCCGCCCGAGAGCTTTTTCATCATGGTCTGCATCTGCTCGAACTGGTTCAGCATGCGGTTGACTTCCTGCACCTGCACGCCGGCGCCGGCGGCGATGCGGCGCTTGCGGGTGGCTTTGATCAGCTCCGGCTTGGCGCGTTCGGCCGGCGTCATCGAGTCGATGATGCCCACCATGCGGCGCACCTGCTTGTCGGCCTGGTCCATGTTGGCGCCGCCGGCGGCCTGCTGGAACTGGGCCGGCAGCTTGTCGACCAGGCTGGCCATGCCGCCCATTTTCTTCATCTGGCCCAGCTGCGCCTTGAAGTCGTTCATGTCGAACTTGCCGCCCGACTTGACCTTGGCGGCCAGGTCGGCGGCCGCTTTCGCGTCCACCCCTTTGCGCGCCTCTTCCACCAGCGCCATGATGTCGCCCATGCCCAGCACGCGGCTGGCCATGCGGGCCGCGTCGAACGGTTCCAGGCCGTCCAGCTTTTCGGACACGCCGGCGAACTTGATCGGCTTGCCCGTCACGTGGCGCACCGACAGCGCGGCGCCGCCGCGCGAGTCGCCGTCCAGCTTCGTCAGCACGATGCCGGTCAGCGGCAGCGCGTCGTTGAAGGCCTTGGCGGTGTTGATGGCGTCCTGGCCCAGCATGGCGTCGACCACGAACAGGGTTTCGATCGGTTTCACCGCCGCGTGCACGGCGGCGATTTCCTTCATCATCTCCTCGTCGATGCCGAGGCGGCCGGCGGTGTCGATGATCAGCACGTCGTGGTAGTGCTTCCTGGCCCAGTCCAGCGCGGCCAGCGCGATGTCGACCGGCTTGTCCTGCGCGGTGGAGGGGAAGAAGTCGGCGCCGACCTGGCCGGTCACCGATTGCAGCTGGGCGATCGCGGCGGGACGGTACACGTCGGCCGAGACGGTCAGCACTTTCTTCTTCTTTTCTTCCTTCAGGTACTTGGCCAGCTTGCCGACGGTGGTGGTTTTACCCACACCCTGCAGGCCGGCCATCAGGATGATGGCCGGCGGCTGCTGCGCGAACGACAGCTGCGACGCTTCCGGACCGAGGTCGGCGCCCATCAGGGCGGCCAGCTCGCGCTGCACCACGCCCACCAGGGCCTGGCCCGGCGTGAGCGAGGACAGCACCTCTTCGCCGAGGGCTTTTTCCTTGACCTTGGCGATGAACTCGCGCACGGCCGGCAGGGCGACGTCGGCCTCGAGCAGCGCCATGCGCACTTCGCGCAGCATCTCGGCGGTGTTGGCTTCGGTCAGGCGCGCCTCGCCGCGCATGGTCTTGACGACCTTGGCAAGGCGCTGGGTCAGATTGTCTAGCATGGTCAACCTACTAATTAATATGCATGGTCCGGCGGCAGGCCGGAAAGGCGCCCATTTTACCTTATCCGGGCGCCGCTTCAGCGCGGCGGCAGCACCAGGCGCACAATGGCCGAGCCCGACGCCACGGCGAAACTGTTGGGACCGGTCGGCACGATGCTGCGGATCAGCGACAAATGGCCGGGCAACGCGCCCAGTTCGGTGCCCAGCTGCAGTTGCAGCGCGGGCGTGCCGGCCACCAGGGTCTGGCTGCCGTCGGGCGCCACGCGGAAGATGCCGCCGGCCTGCAGGTCGGTCCGGTAGCGGTTGCCGTCCGGCGCCGCGCCCAGGCCGGCGGGCAGGGCGGCCACGGTGCTGACCACGCCCTGCGGCGTGACCATGCGCACATTGGTGCCGGAGTTGTTCTTGAGCACGCGGTCTTCGAGGTAGACGTTGCCGGCGCTGTCGATGCCGGCCAGCACCGGAAGGCCGAAGCGCGCGGCGATCCCCGTGCCGTCGCGCTGCAGCGGCAGCGCGGTATTGCTGCCCGGGACGCCGGCGATCAGGGTGAAGCTGTTGCCGGCCTCGACGCGGTAGAGACCGCCGCCTTCGGCGCCGTCCAGCGGCGCCACCGTCACCAGCAGCTGGCTGGCCGGATTGACCGCCATGCCTGTCACGCGCACGCTGAGTTCGGCCGAGGCGTAGGTGCTGACCGCACCGGACGGCGTGGTCTTGCGGATCACCGCGGTGCGCGGCGCGCCGTCGGCCTGCTCCACCGAGTAGATGTTGCCGTTCGCGTCGGCCGCCAGCAGGCCGGGGTGCACGTAGCGCGCGGCCGCGCCCTGGCCGTCGACCGCCTGCAGCGTGTCGTCTTCCAGGCCGGCCAGCAGCACGGCCTTGCCGTCGGCGCCGATGCGGCTCACGCTGTGCCGGCCGGCCACCAGCACGGCGCCGTCGGCCAGCACGCGCATGTGCAGCGCGGCCGTCTTATAGCTGCCTTGCGGCGTGCCGACTGTATACAAGGGGGCCAGCGCGCCGCCGCCGAGTTTGCGGATCTGGTAGCTGGTCTGGTCGGCGGCGGCGAACAGCACCAGCACGTTGCCGGCGGCGTCGGCGCCGATCTGCGCGGGGCGCGCGCTGGCGCTGCCCAGCTGCACCGGCTCCAGCCGCGCCAGCGTGCTGACCTCGCCGGCCGGCGTGATGCGGCGCACCGCGGCCGAGGTGAGCGCGTACAGGTTGCCGTCGCGCCCGGCCGCCACCGCACCCAGGCCGGCGAAGCGGGCCGCCGCGCCGCTGCCGTCGACGTCGGCCGGCACGGCGCCGGTACCGTCGCTGCCGCCGGCCAGCAGCGTGGTGCTGCCGTCGGCCTTGAGCACGCTGATGCGGTCGTCGCCCACCAGGTAGAGCGCGCCGCCGCGGCCGGTCAGCGCGCTGGCCCGCGGCGGCATGCCCAGCCGGGTGCCGTAGCTGGCCAAGGTGGACACATGGCCGTCGGCGCCCAGTTTGCGGGTCCATCCGGTCCACGAGTCGACCGAGCTGGACACGAAGTGGCGGCTTGAGTCGTCGAGATAGATGCTGCCGTCGGCGGCCACGCTGAGGCCGGTCAGGTCTTCAAAGCGGGCCTGCGCCAGCGGGCCGTCGCCGAAGCCGCGCACGCCGTTGCTGAGCGTGCTCACGGCGCCGTCCGGCGTGATTTTGCGCAGCCGGCTGCTCTGCAGGCTGTAGTCGGCGAGGTAGACATTGCCGGCCGCGTCCGCGTCGATGCCGGCGATGCCGGAGAAGCGGGCCTCGCTGCCCAGGCCGTCGCGCGGCCAGTTGTTCTCGCCGCCGTTGCCGATGTTGCCGGCCACCAGGGTCAGGCCGGGGCGGGCCGGGTCCGGCGCCAGGCTCAGCGTGAGGGTCTTGTTCAGGCTGCCGCTGGTGGCGACGATGGTCACGGTGGCGGCCGCGTTGACGGCGGCGCTGGCCGGCGGGGTGTAGCTGACGCTGGCGCCGCTGGCCGCGCTCAGGGCGCCCGGGCTGCCGGCGGCCAGCGCCCAGGCCACCGTGCCGGAACCGTTCAGGCTGGCCGTCAGCTGCACCGGCGCGCCGCCGGCAGTGGCGCCGGTGGCCGACGCGCTGACGCTCAGTTCGGTGGCCGGGGCGATCACCGGCGGGGGCACCGGCGATGCGCCGCCGCCGCCGCCGCAGCCAGCCAGCGCGGCGGCCAGCGCAGCGGCCAGCGTGGCGGCAAGCAGCCGGGCGGCCAGGTGCGGGGCGGAGGGAGGGCGCGGCGGCGCGGCTGGCAAGGTATCGGGCGGCATATTGCTTCCTTTAGTCTGTGTATCAATGTCAAGAAACCGTTTTCCCGCAGATTGTCCGCCATTGCGCCCCTGGCAATGTGCGCACAATGTCACAACGGCGCCGGCAGGCAATATATTTGCTGTTTTTCGCAATGTTGCTTGGTATGATCTGTTCACAATGACGCTGGCCGCCGGCCACAATCCCAAGGAGAGACTGCATGAAACTGAATTCGTTCGGCAAGGTGGTGGCGGTGGCAGCATTGGCGGCGGCGTGCGGCGCGGCCCAGGCGCAGGAAGTGGTGCGGCTGGGTAACCTGAAGTTCGCCCACTACGGGGCGGTTTCCTATATCAAGGAGATCGCGCCCAAGTGCGGCATCAAGGTCGAGGAGCACATGTTCGCCAAGGGCCTGGACGTGATGCAGGCCATCATCGCCGGCGAGCTGGACGTGGGCACCACCGCGTCCGAGGCGGCCATCTCGGGCCGCGCCGGCGGCGCGCCCATCGTGGTGGTGGCCGGCTTCGCCAAGGGCGGCGCGCGGCTGGTGGGGCGGGCCGACCTGAAGCTCAAGTCGGTCAAGGATTTGAAAGGCAAGCGGGTGGGCGTGACGCGCGGCGGCATCCAGGAAGTGCTGCTGCTGGCCGAGCTGCAGCAGGCCGGGTTGACCGTGTCCGAGCAGCCCGGCAAGGACGTGCAGCTGGTGCTGCTGGCCTACGCCGATTTGAACCAGGCCCTGCTGGGCAAGAACATCGACGCCATGATGCAGTCCGAGCCGCAGTCCTCGCAGGCGCTCAACAAGGGCTTCGGCACGGAAATCCTGAAGCCCTACGACACGCCGATCGGCGAGCCGATCCGCACCATGGTGATGACGGAGAAATTCTACAAGGAGAAGCGGCCGCTGGCCGAGAAGTTCATGCGCTGCTTCGTCGAGGCCACCAAGACCTTCATCGACCAGCCGGCCGTGGCCGAGAAGTATGTGCGCGACGTGGTGTTCAAGGGCCAGATCAGCAGCGACGACTTCCAGGACGCGATCAGCAATTCGCCGTATTCCTACGACATCACGCCCGAGCACATCCAGATCACCACCGATGTCATGGTGAAAACCGGCGTGGGCAAGATGAGCAAGCCGCCGGTGGCCAGGGACTGGGTCAAGACCGACCTGCTGGACGCGGCCAAGAAAAGCCTGAACGTCAAATAAGGGGGCGCCATGGCACGACGCACGGGCAAATTCCTGGGCACGGTCGCCTGGCGCGAAGTGGGCGTGGGCCTGGTGGTGCCGGCCGCGGTGATCGCGGTGTGGCAGGCGGTGGCCATGCTGGGCTGGGTCAACCCGCAGGTGCTGCCGTCGCCGCTGGCGGTGGTGCAGAAGTGGATCGCCTACCTGCTGCCGCTGCAGCCCTACGCCGAAGCCGAGGGCAGCTGGCTGCGCTGGGCGCTGTCGGGCGAACTGATCCACGATTCGCTGGGCAGCTTGTACCGCGTGGTGGTGGGCTTCGTCATTGGCGCCGGCCTGGCACTGCCGCTCGGCCTGTCGATGGGGGCCAGCCCGCGCGTGTATGCGTGGATGAACCCGCTGGTCCAGCTGCTGCGCCCGATTCCGCCCATCGCCTACATTCCGCTGTCCATCCTGTGGTTCGGGCTGGGCAACCCGCCGGCCGTGTTCCTGATCGCGCTGGGCGCCTTTTTCCCGGTCTTGATGAACACCATCGCCGGCGTGCGCCAGGTCGACAGCATCTATATCCGGGCGGCGCGCAATCTGGGCGCCTCCGGCTCGACCATGTTCCTGCGCGTGATGCTGCCGGCCGCCGTGCCCTACATCCTGTCGGGCGTGCGCATCGGCATCGGCACCGCCTTCATCGTGGTCATCGTGTCGGAAATGATCGCCGTCAACAACGGCCTGGGCTTCCGCATCCTGGAGGCGCGCGAGTATTTCTGGTCCGACAAGATCATTGCCGGCATGATCACCATCGGCATGCTGGGCCTGGCGATCGACGTCGGCATGAACCGCCTCAACAACCACCTGCTGCGCTGGCACCGGGGACTGGAGCACTGATGGCACAGATACAGATTTCCAAGGTGAGCAAGGTGTTCAAGACCGCCGAGCGCGACGTGGTGGCGCTGCAGGACATCGAGCTGGCGATCCCGCAAGGCCAGTTCGTCTGCCTGCTGGGGCCGTCCGGCTGCGGCAAGTCGACCCTGCTCAACGCAGTGGCCGGCTTCGCGCCGCCGTCGTCCGGCCAGATCGTGGTGGATGGCAAGCCGGTCGAGGCGCCGGGGCCGGAGCGCGGCATGGTGTTCCAGGAGTATGCGCTGTTTCCGTGGATGACGGTGGCCGACAACGTCGCCTTCGGCCTGCAGATCAAGGGCTTGCCCAAGGCCGAGATCGACGCCACCGTGGCGCGGCTGCTCAAGATGCTGTCGCTGGGCGACTTCGGCAACCGCTTCCCCAAGGATTTGTCGGGCGGCATGCGCCAGCGCGTGGCCATTGCCCGCGTGCTGGCGCTCGATTCGCCCATCATGCTGATGGACGAGCCGTTCGGCGCACTGGACGCGCTGACGCGGCGCAACCTGCAGGACGAGCTGCTGCGCATCTG
>NZ_BAAKJE010000052.1:0-229 GCF_059704565.1 Massilia sp. NBRC 108631 | reverse complement strand
TTTGAACCAATCTGTGTAGGATAGGTGGGAGGCTTTGAAGCGGGGACGCCAGTTCTCGTGGAGCCAACCTTGAAATACCACCCTGGTTTGTTTGAGGTTCTAACCTTGGTCCGTGATCCGGATCGGGGACAGTGCATGGTAGGCAGTTTGACTGGGGCGGTCTCCTCCTAAAGTGTAACGGAGGAGTTCGAAGGTACGCTAGGTACGGTCGGACATCGTGCTAATAGTG
>NZ_BAAKJE010000051.1:0-234 GCF_059704565.1 Massilia sp. NBRC 108631 | reverse complement strand
ACATGATGGACGCCTGCTACAAGGCCGCCAACGACGTCATGAACGAAGAGGCGGCACGCAACGCCAAGTTCGCCAAGATCTACGAGCCATGGAAAAAGTTCCGCCAGGACCAGAACCAGTGGGCCTCGGTGGCCGAAGCCACCATGCAGAATTACCTGATCAACGCCGGCCGCCGGTAGCGGCGCGGCAGGGCGCTTCGCCATGACCGGGGGATACTTCGTCGGCATCGCCGTG
>NZ_BAAKJE010000050.1:0-6183 GCF_059704565.1 Massilia sp. NBRC 108631 | reverse complement strand
TGCGGGGTGGGCGGGACATTTGGCAAGCTTATGCCGGGCAGCAATTGGCGTCATGACGTGACGCAATAATTGCAAAATTAATTAACCCTGACCCCATTTTGCTTATCGGCAAAGAGTGCTCTGGGGCTGGCCACAGGTGATCAGGCGGGCGACGTCGGGGTTGTCGAGGTAGCGCACGTGGGCGTCGACGGGATTTTCGAAGGCGCCGAACCAGGTGCGGGCGTTGGATACCAGCACGTTGTGCACCGCCACGCCCGGGCGTTCGTACTTTTCCTTGAGCAGCGTGTAGGACAGCAGATCGTTCGGGTCGGTGAAGGCCAGCAGCGTCAGGCCGGCGATGGCGGCCGGTGCTTCCGATGCCGCCGGTGCCGGGGCGCCGGCGCTGCGCGGGCGGCGCCGCTCCAGCACGCGCTGCAGGCTGTCCTGCGGCAGCGCGCGGCGGCCCACTTCCAGCGGCAGCCCCTGGTCGGCCAGGCCCAGGATGGGAATCTGGTTGGCCGCCATCACCAGGTAGGCCAGGCGGTCCAGCGTTTGCTGGGCGGCTTCCGCTGCTCTTGTCGCCCCGGGTGCGGCACCGCGTTCGTCCAGCATGCTGCTCAGCGTGTCGAACAGGATCTTGCTGCCCAGGCTTTCCGCGATCACCACCAGCGGCGCATCCGGCGCCGCGCCTGCCGTGGCGCGCAGCACCGCGTCGCGCATGCGCTGCTGGATCTGGCCGCGCGCTTCGCCCTGGTAGATCAGCGCATCGGGCAGGCAGTCGTCCATCAGCCGGTCCTTCACCCGGGCGTTGACGCCGGCGCGCTGCGGCGCGTAGGGCGGGCTGCCCTGGCAGACGGGGGATTTGTCGGTCTGGTCGTAGCACAGCTGCTGCTTGAGGGGCGTGGTCAGCGGCGACCAGATCAGCGACTGGAAGCGGACCGCGCCGTCGCCGGCGGGCACGGTGGCGGGGATGATCTCGATCTGCCCCGGCGCGGCCCTGGACAGCGCCGGGGCGGCCGGCGGCAGGTGGGCGGCCAGCGCGCTGCCGAGCTGCCGCACGGTCTCCTTGGCCCAGCTGGCGTCGTGCGTGCACATGCCGTGCACCAGCAGCACGTCGACCCGGTGGCCGGGCGTGTGTTCGACAAAATGGGCCAGGCCCGGAAAGGTGGTGCCCGCTTCCATGAACTGCGCGGGGCGGTAGGGCATGCTGCAGGCGGACAGGCACAGCAGGGACAACAGCATCGGTTTTTTCATGGCGTTCTCCAAGCAAGGCGCTGGAGACCATGATCTGCGCAGGCGCACGCCGCCGCAAGCATAAACTCGCGGCGGGCTTGTGCTACATCAGAATTTCATTTCCAGCAGCGCGCGCACCACGGCGGTGGTGGGGGTGAGGGTGCCGTCGCGCAGGGTGCCGGTAGGTTCGACGAAGGTCGATTCGCTGTAGTTGTCCTGGTGCAGGGCGTTGGCCACGGCCACGCGCAGCTGGGTCTTCGGGGTGAATTTCCACAAGCCGTACAGGTCCAGCGAACGCTTCGGTATCGAGTACGCGTACTGTTTCTCCGAGATGCGCACCGGGC
This sequence comes from Massilia sp. NBRC 108631, assembly GCF_059704565.1. Taxonomy (NCBI): domain Bacteria; kingdom Pseudomonadati; phylum Pseudomonadota; class Betaproteobacteria; order Burkholderiales; family Oxalobacteraceae; genus Massilia; species Massilia sp. NBRC 108631. Next base: position 4,627 of record NZ_BAAKJE010000050.1, on the reverse strand, counting down.
CGCCGCTCTGGAAGCTGAAGCTGCCGCCCAGCGTGAGCGGCAAGCTGTCCAGTTTCCAGTCCGCGCCGACCGTGCCGCTGACCGGGGTCTGCTGGTCCAGGCGGTTGTTCGGGCCGGGCACGGAGTCCAGGTCGGACCAGTTGCGCGACAGGTTGGCGCGCATTTCGATGGCCGGCGCTGTCGGGTACATGGAGCGCAGCGGCAGCTTGGCTTCCAGTTCGATGCCGCGCGTGTTGGCGGTGCCGGCGTTCATGGGGCGCGACACGTACAGGCCGTCGACCAGCGCCACCTGCTGGCGCGTGATGTCCTTGATGCGGCGCACGAAGGTGCTGGCCGTCATCAGGCCGCCGCCCGGCAGGTAATGCTCGAACGCCAGGTCCAGGCCCCACGCCAGTTCCGGTTTCAGCAGCGGGTTGCCGGTCTGGTCCGGGCTGGTGGCGGTGTTGTTGTTGGCGGCGAAGCGGCGCGGGATCAGGCTGTTGACGCCAGGCGCCTTGTAGGTGCGCGAAATGCCCAGGCGGACCTGGTCGGCCTTGCTGCCGGGGATTTTCCACAAGGTCTGGAACAGCGGGCTCCACACGCTGGACTTGTTGCTCACCGGCGCATAGTCGTTGCCTTCGCTGGTGGTCTCGATGCCTTCCCAGCGCAGGCCGAAGTACACCGACCAGCGGTCCGTGATGGTCCATTCGTCCTGCGCGTACAGGGCCAGGCGCTGCACCTCGGCGTTGTAGACCTGGTCCAGGTCGGACACCGGCGCGCCGATCGGGCTGCTTTCGCGCTGGATGCGGTCTTCGTCGCGCTTGCTGTAGCCGGCGTCCCAGCCGGTGGCCAGCGCGTGGCCTTCGAACAGCGGCGTGGAGTATTTGCCGGTGGTGGTGAAGCCCTTGTCGGTGGAGTCGGACGTGACCAGGCGGTCCACCGCCAGCACGTTGTTGGCGAAGTACTGCAGCGTGGGCGCTTCGGTGGAGCGCTTGTTGTAATTGGCGCCGCCTTTCACTTCCAGCTTGGCGCCGGCGGCCAGCTTGCGGGTCCAGGTCAGGTCGGTGCGCAGCAGGGCGACGTCGGAATCGATGTTCACGCTGGTGGCGCTGTAGCGCGGCAGCTTGCCTTGCAGCGTATTCACGCGCTCGTCGGTGTCGCCGCGGAAGCGGTTCACGTTGACGAAGCTTTGCGAGGTGACGATGTCGTTCGGGCCGAGGTTGACGTTCACGCGCGGCGACAGGTTCAGCGCCTGGAAGGTGCCCTGGCTGGTCTGCTCGGTGCGGCGCAGCAGGTGCTGTTCGCCTGCCGGGGTGTAGCCGGTGGTGACGATTTCCGCCGGGCGGTTGAACTTGCCGTAGGTGACGCCGCCGCCCACCGCGTAGGAAATGGCGCCCTTGCGGTCGGAGAGCTGGAAGTTGGTGTTGGTGCCGAGCTTGCCGTTGTCGTCCTGCAGGCCCACTTTGACTTCGCGCTGGGCCGTGACGATGGCTTTCTTCAGCACGATGTTGATGCCGCCGGCGATGGCCTGGGTGCTAAATTCGGCGGTGGCCGCGCGCATCACTTCGATGCGCTCGATCATGTCCGGCGACAGCGAGTCCAGCGAGAAGCCGGGCGGCGCCGGTTCGCCGTTCAGCATGATCTGGGTGTAGCCGCTGCCCAGGCCGCGCATGCGGATGTCGCCGCCGCGCCCCTGCACGCCGCCCACGGTGATGCCCGGCAGGCGCTTGAGCACCTCGCCGATGGTGGTGTCGCCGTTCTTCAGGATTTCTTCCTGCGTCACCACGATCTTGGTGGCGGTGTCGTTGCGGCGCGCGTCATAGGTCTCGGCCGCGCCCTTGATCTCCACCTTTTGAATCGGCTGCTTGGCGGGCTGGACCGGTTCGTCGGCCGCGTAGGCCTGGGCGCTGCTGATGAGAACGGGAACTGCGGCCAGCAGGCGCAGCAAGGTGGGGGACGGGCGGAGCCGTTGGGTCATGGTGGTTGCCGATTGGGTAATGTTTGCACAAGAAAAAGCCCGCTCAGAGGCGGGCTTTGTCCACTTTGCCGTTATGGTAATAGGAACGTTGCCTACTTTCAATTGGCTATTTTGGTGCGTTGGCAGCGGCTTGGCTGTCTATCCGGCTCGATACGCGGCAGATGGGCGCAAATGCCGAATATTGCCGACAATCACCGCAAATCGCGGCAAATCGGCGTCGGCCGGCGGGGCGCCGGCCGGCAAAATATTTTCTCAAGCGTTGGCGCGCAGCGACATCAGCACCGGTTGCAAAATGGCCGCGCCCAGGCGGGCGCTGCGGGCGCCATCCCAGCCGGTCACTGGATCGGGGTCGTTGGCGTTGTCCTTGAACGGCATTTCCAGCGTCAGCGACAGGCAGCCGAAGGCGTGCGAAATGTGCGGCGAACCCATGGTCAGGGTTTCCGGCGTCAGCGGGCTTTCACCGTAGCCGAACGCGTCCTGGAAGTCCGGGCTGGCGATCTTGAAGGCTTGCACGAAGTCCTGCTGGCGCTGGGCGTCGGCCTTGCTCCAGGTTTCCAGCGCTTCGCTGCCGGCGGTGAAGACATAGGGCAGGCCTTCGTCGCCGTGGATGTCCAGGAACAGGTCGCAGCCCGTTTGCTTCATCTTGTTCAGCACCAGGAACACTTCCGGGCTGCGCTCCATGGTCGGGTTCAGCCATTCGCGGTTCAGATTGGCGCCGGCCGCGTTGGTGCGCAGGTTGCCGCGCACCGAGCCGTCCGGGTTCATGTTCGGCACCACGTAGAACACCGCTTCCTGCAGCAGCTGGCGGCCGAAGGGATTGGCCACGTCCAGCAGGGCGTCGACCATGCCTTCCACGAACCATTCCGCCATGGTCTCGCCCGGGTGCTGGCGCGCAATGACCCACACCTTCGGCTTGCCTTCTTCCGGCTCGCCGATCACCATCAGGTTCATGTCGTGGCCGTCCAGGGTGCTGCCCAGGTCTTCCACGCGCACGTAGTCGTTCAGCTGGGCGTTGTCCAGCAGGGCCAGGTGGCGCTCCCACGAGTAGGGCTCGAAGTAGGCGTAGTAGACGCTGTCGTATTCCGGTGTGTGTTCGATGACCATGGTCTGGCCGTCGTACGAGGTGGGCACGCGGAACCAGGTTTCGCGGTCGTAGCTGGCGGCGGCCTGGTAGTCTTTCCAGCCGTCCGGATAGGCGGCCTGGCCGGCGTTCAGGAAGTTCATGGTCAGCGGGGTCGCCTTGGCGCCCTGCACGCGGAAGTAGAACCACTGGATGATGTCGGCAGCGGAATCTTTGCGGATGTTCAGGTCGATCGCGGAAGGGTCGTCCGCGCGCAGAACGTCGATGGCGCCAGCATCGAATTGGTGGCTGATTTTGATAGGCATTGCGTCTGTCCTGATGGGTAAAAGTATCGGGTGTGCGACATGATACTAGTTTTATGGACAAGCTTGGGATTGCAAGCTTGTTAATTCGGTCATACACTAGGCCGGGATTCCTCATGAAAACAACACCGGAGACAGAACCTATGCAGCGTCGTTCCTTCCTGAAAAACGCCACCCTGGGCGCTGGCGCCGGCGCGCTGGCCGTGGCCCCGGCGCTGGCCCAGGCGCAGCCCGCCGTCACGTGGCGGCTGGCGTCGAGCTTTCCCAAGACCCTGGACACCATCTACGGCTCGGCCGACCACTTCTGCAAGCGCGTGGCCGAGCTGACCGGCGGCAAATTCACCATCCGCCAGCACGCCGCCGGCGAGATCGTGCCGGGCTTGCAGGTGATGGACGCGGTACAGGCGGGCACGGTGGAGATGGGCCACACGCCGTCCTACTACTACTTCGGCAAGGATCCGGCGTTCTGCTTCGACTGCGCGGTGCCGTTCGGCCTGACCGCGCGCCAGCAGACCGCGTGGTACGACCAGGGCGGCGGACGCGAGCTGATGCGCGAGTTCTACAAGGGCTACGGCATCATCAATTTCATGGCCGGCAATACCGGCACGCAGATGGGCGGCTGGTACCGCAAGGAAGTGAAAACGGTGGCCGACATGAAGGGCCTGAAGATCCGCATCGCCGGCTTCGCCGGCCGCGTGATGGAGCGCATGGGCGCGGTGCCGCAGCAGATTCCGGCCAGCGACGTCTACGGCGCGCTGGAAAAGGGCACCATCGACGCGGCCGAGTGGGTCGGCCCGTACGACGATGAAAAGCTGGGCCTGCAGCGCGTGGCGCCGCACTATTACGCGCCGGGCTGGTGGGAGGCCGGGCCGCAACTGTCGTTTTATGTCAACATCAAAGAGTGGGAAAAGCTGCCCAAGGAATACCAGGCGGCGGTGGAATGCGCCAGCTACGAGTGCCACGTGACCATGCAGGCCGAGTACGACACCAGGAACCCGGCCGCGCTGGCGCGCCTGCTGAAGAACGGCGCCAGGCTGCACACCTTCTCGAAAGAGATCATGGACGCGTCATACAAGCTGTCGACCGCCGTGATGGAAGAGGAAGCGGCCAGGAACGCCAAGTTCAAGAAGATCTACGAGCCGTGGAAGAAGTTCCGCCAGGACCAGAACCAGTGGGCCTCGGTGGCCGAAGCCACCATGCAGAATTACCTGATCAACGCCGGCCGCCGGTAGCGGCGCGGCAGGGCGCTTCGCCATGACCGGGGGATACTTCGTCGGCATCGCCGTG
>NZ_BAAKJE010000049.1:0-79477 GCF_059704565.1 Massilia sp. NBRC 108631 | reverse complement strand
GCGCCAGGTAGCGGTCGAAGCGCTGGCCGCCGGCCACTTCCACCAGCCGCGCCAGCACGTCCGAGGCGATCGAATATTCCCACTGCTCGCCCGGGTGGAACGTCAGCGGCAGCGGCGCCAGCGCTTCGATCAAGCCTTCCAGCGAACTGTCGGCGTGCATCACGCGGCGCGCGCTGTAGGCCTGGTAGATCAGGCTGCCAGGATCGAGGAAGCCGTAGCTCAGGCCGGAACTGTGGCACAGCAGGTGGCGCGCGGTGATGGAGCGGCGCGCCGCTTCGCTGTCATCCAGGCGGGTGGCGCCCGGCCGCAGCACGCGGCGCCGGCCCAGCGCGGGCAGATAGGTTTCCAGCGGCGCATCCAGCTGCAGGCTGCCGCGCTCCACCAGCTGCATCACCGCCACACTGGTGACCAGCTTGGTGTTCGAGAAAACGCGGAACAAATGGTCCTCGCGCAAGGGGACGCCGGCCTCCTTGTCGGCCCAGCCGGCGCAGTGGCGATCCACCACCCGGGTGCCGGACAGCAGCGCGCACGAGGCGCCCGCCAGGATTTCCGCGTCCACCCAGGCCTGCATGGCGCCGTGTACTGCCTTGAATTGTGTGCTCATGGCTGCACGGTAGCGCATGCCGGCCGCAAGCTCAAGCCTGGCCTGCTACACCGGCGGATGCGGCTGGGCCCGTTCGCGGCCGATGCCGTCGAACCAGTCCAGCGCGGCGCCCCACAGGGCTTGCGCTTGCGGGCGGAAGTAGCCCATGTGGCCGATCTTGCCGAGGCCGGACGCGGCCGGGTCGATGGTGATGCCAAACCACGGCGCGTTGCGGTAGCCGCGCATGAAGGCGTCGCGCGAGTTGGGCGGCGCCCACAAGTCGTCGATCGCGTTGACCGCCATGATGGGCGCGCGCACTGTGCCGAAACCGGCCGCCACCTGGCGCATTTGCGGGTCGTCGAAGAAGTAGTGCGGGAAGCGGCACCAGTGCTTCCACTGGCGGTACACGTCCAGCGGCAAGTCCTCGCCCATGCCCAGCTTGCTCCACGCCAGGCAGCCCTTCCAGCGCGTGAGCAGCGGGCCGATGATGTTCCACATGACCTTGACGCGCAGCCGCTCCGCCAGCGGCATCCAGCCGTGCCAGCCGGCGCCGGTGGCGAAGGTGTACAGGCCGTCCACCTTGTCGTGGTTGGGCAGCAGGCCGAAGGCATGGCCGCCGTAGGAATGGCCCACCATGTACAGCGGCACAGCCTGGCCGGGTCCGGCACCGCCCCCAACGCCATCGCCGGCCGCCACGGCTTCCACCGCCGCCGCCAGGTCGAGCCGGCCCCAGTCCAGGTAATCCATGCGGAAGCCGCGCAAGGTCGCCGGCTTGGACAGGCCGATGCCGCGGTAGTCCAGCGTCAGCACCGTGTAGCCGTTGGCGGCGGCGTACTCGGCGAAGCGGCGGTAAAAGCCCTGCGGCACGCCGGTGGCGCCGGCCACGATCAGGCGCGCCCGCTCGGGGCCGTGGCTGCGGTAGCGCAGCGCCGTCAGCGGGTAGCCGTCGGCGGCGTGCAGGGCGACACGCTCGGGCTGGCCGGCCGGGACCGGGGACACGGCCGCGACGGCGGCAGCCTGCGTCGCCTGAGCTGCGCCGGCGACATCGATGGCGGCAAGCTTGGCCTGCACGGTGCTTGGGGCGGGTATGGAGTTCATGGCTGTCCTCGTTGCAGTCAGGGTTGGGCGTCCAGCAGGGACAACAGGGCATCGGTGGCTTGCAGCATGGGCGTGGCGTCGTGCGCGACGCGCGCCTGCAGCAGGCCGCCTTCGTAGGCGGCCACGATCAGCGCGGCGAAGCCTTGCGCGCGCACTTCGCCGTGACCGGCCGCCACCAGCGCGGACCCGATGCGGGCGCGGATGGCGGCAAAACCGTCGGCCAGCGCCTGGCGCAGCGCCACGTCGGCCGCCGTCGATTCCAGCGCCACCGCCGCCAGCGGACAGCCGCGCTCGAAGCCGCTGCCGTCCAGGCCGCTCAGCGCGCGCCCGATCCACGCCTTCAAGGCGGCGCGCGCGTCCGGCTCGCTGAGCATCAGCTTGTCGAGCATGCCGCACATATAGGCCACCGTGCTTTCGATGGCGGCCACCGCCAGTTCGTTCTTACCACCCGGAAAGTGGTGGTACAGCACCCCCTTGGGCGCCTGCGCCTTGGCCAGGATGTCGCTCAGGCCGGCGCCGTGCAGGCCCGTGTAGCGCAGGGTATGGATCATGGCGCCGATCAGGCGGTCGCGGGTGGCAGGCGTTGTCATGATTGAATTCTATAGACCGGTCGGTCTAGCAGTCAAGCGCTATCTGTGGTTATCATCCATGCAAGGCGGCTAACGATCGGGGGCGGGCATGGTCAAACGGATCCGGGTGGGCATAGGCGGCTGGGACTTCGCGCCGTGGCGCGCAAGCTTCTACCCTGCCGGGCTGGCGCAAAAGCGCGCGCTGGAATACGCCAGCAGCCAGGTCACCAGCATCGAAATCAACGGCACCTATTACCGCAACGCCAAGCCGGCCCACTTCGCCAGCTGGGCCGCGCAGACGCCGGACGATTTCATGTTCGCCGTCAAAGCCAGCCGCTACTGCACCAACCGCAAGGCCCTGGGCGAGGCCGGCGAGTCCATCGGGCGTTTCATGGACAGCGGGCTGAGCGAGCTGGGCGCCAAGCTCGGCCCCATCCTGTGGCAGCTGGCGCCGACCAAGCGTTTCGACCCGGAAGAGATGGCGGCGTTCTTCCAGCTGCTGCCGGCCAAGCTGGGCACGCGCAAGCTGCGCCACGTGCTCGACACCCGGCACGCCAGCTTCATGTGCGCGGACTACCTGAAGCTGGCGCGCCAGCACAAGGTGGCCACCGTGTTTACCGATTCGGACAAATACCCGTCCTACGCCGACGCGACCGCCGATTTCGTCTACGCGCGGCTGATGTGCGCGCGCAGCGAGATCGCCACCGGCTACGGCAAGCCGGAACTGAAGCAGTGGGCCGCGCGCGCGGCGCAGTGGCAGGCCGGCGGGCAGCCGGATGACCTGCCGTACGCCGGCGCCGCCAAGACCAGGGCCGCCGGGCGCGACGTGTTCATCTACTTCATCAATGGCGCCAAGGAGCGCGCGCCGGCGGCGGCGCTCGGACTGCTGGCGGCCCTGGGGTAAAGCTGGCGCCGCCACGCGGAACGTGACTGATGGCAATGGGTATTGGTAGAATACGCCTTTGGGCGATGGAATTTGCCTCCCGCCCGCATTCGTTTTCGAAAGAACAACATGAGCCACACTACCGCCTTCTCCGGCAGCCTGTTCATGGTGGCCGCGCCCTCCGGCGCCGGCAAGTCGACGCTGGTCAACGCGCTGCTGGCGCAGGAACCCACCATCAAGCTGTCGATTTCGACCACCACCCGCGCCCCGCGTCCGGGCGAGGAACACGGCCGCGAGTATTTCTTCACCACGCCGGAAGACTTCGTGGCGCGCGCGCAAGCGGGCGAATTTCTGGAGTGGGCCGAGGTGCACGGCAATTACTACGGCACCTCGCGCATTTTCGTGGAAGAGCAAATGCGCACCGGCACCGACATCCTGCTGGAAATCGACTGGCAGGGCGCGCGCCAGGTCAAGAAGCAGTTCCCGCAGGCGGCCGGCATCTTCATCCTGCCGCCGTCCATCGCGGCGCTGGAAGAGCGCCTGCACAAGCGCGGCCAGGACGAACCGCACGTGATCACGCGCCGCCTGCTGGCGGCCGGCGGCGAAATCGCACACGCTCCGGAGTTCGAGTATGTTATTATCAATCAGGATTTTCCGGTCGCCTTGTCAGAATTGAGCGCGATTGTGAGAGCGGCCCGTTGCCGGTTTGCGCAACAAGCGGCCCGCAGTGCATCACTCTTCGCCCAGTTGGGCATCCATGCCGACCACGCAGAATAAACCGCTGAACAAGCACACGCTGTATTTTTAGGAGTTAAGATGGCCCGTATTACGATTGAAGATTGCCTGAAGAATGTACCGAACCGCTTCCAGCTGACCCTGGCCGCAACCTACCGCGCGCGCCAGCTGCTGCAAGGCCACACCCCCAAGGTGGAAGCCAAGGACAAGCCGACCGTGGTCGCACTGCGTGAAATCGCCGCCGGCAAAGTCGGCCTGGAAATGCTGAAAAAGGTTCCCATGTAAGTTGGGAGCCTGCGCTTCCTGCCCAGTGTAGTACGAGGTTCAAGCCCAAGCACACCGACACTGGACATGTATGGACCTGACTGACACCGATGTTACAGGCAAGCCCGCCAGCCGGGCCCGGCGCCCGGCCAAGATTGAGCCGGGCGTTCCCACATCTGCACCTTCCGCACCGCCACCTGTGACCTCTTCGCCACTCGCTACTCCTACTTTGACGGCGGGCGTTGCGTCCGTCACCCACCTGACTGAAAAACTGTCCGAATACATGACGGCGGCCGACCTGAAAAAGGTCAAGGAAGCCTACCGTTTCTCGGACGAGATGCACCTGGGCCAGGTGCGCAAATCCGGCGAGCCCTACATTTCGCACCCGATCGCCGTGGCCGAGATCTGCGCCGACTGGAAGCTGGACGCCCAAGCCATCATGGCCGCGCTGCTGCACGACGTGATGGAAGACCAGGACGTCAAGAAGGACGAGCTGATCGAGCGCTTCGGCGCGCCGGTGGCCAACCTGGTCGATGGCCTGTCCAAGCTGGAGAAGATCGAGTTCCAGAGCCAGATCGAGGCGCAGGCGGAAAACTTCCGCAAGATGCTGCTGGCCATGGCCTCGGACGTGCGCGTGATCCTCATCAAGCTGGCCGACCGCCTGCACAATATGCGCACGCTGGACGTGATGACGCCGGCCAAGAAGCGCCGCATCGCCAGCGAAACGATGGAAGTGTACGTGCCCATCGCGCACCGCCTGGGCCTGAACAACATCTATCGCGAACTGCAGGAAATCTCCTTCTCGCACCTGTACCCGCTGCGCTACCACGTGCTGGCCAAGGCCGTGAAGGCGGCGCGCGGCAACCGCCGCGAAGTGGTCAAGAAGATCCTCGAGTCGGTCAAGAACACGCTGGCCATGGCCGAGATCGAAGCCGAAGTGTACGGCCGCGAGAAGACCCTGTACGGCATCTACAAGAAAATGCGCAGCAAGCACCTGTCGTTCTCGCAGGTGCTGGACGTGTACGGCTTCCGCGTGGTGGTCGACAGCTTCCCCAACTGCTACGTGGCGCTGGGCACCCTGCACTCGCTGTACAAGCCGATGCCGGGCAAGTTCAAGGACTACATAGCAATCCGCAAGCTGAACGGCTACCAGTCGCTGCACACCACCCTGATCGGCCCCTACGGCACGCCGGTGGAATTTCAGATCCGCACCCAGGAAATGCACCGCACCGCCGAATCCGGCGTGGCCGCGCACTGGCTGTACAAGACCGGCGACATCAATTTGAGCGACATGCAGCAGCGTACCCACGCCTGGCTGCAGTCGCTGCTCGACATCCAGCAGCAGACCGGCGACTCGGCCGAGTTCCTGGAACACGTGAAGGTCGACCTGTTCCCGGACTCGGTGTACGTGTTCACGCCGAAATCGAAAATCATCGCGCTGCCGCGCGGCGCCACGCCGATCGATTTCGCCTATGCCATCCACACCGGCATCGGCGACCACACGGTCTCGGTCACCATCAACGGCGAGCCGTCCACCTTGCGCAGCGAACTGCGCAACGGCGACATCGTGGAAATCGTCACCGACGCGTCGTCGCGGCCGAGCCCGAGCTGGCTGTCGTTCGTGCGCACCGGCAAGGCGCGCTCGGCCATCCGCCACCACCTGCGCACCATCAACCTGCCGGAATCGATCGCGCTGGGCCGCCAGTTGCTGGCGCAGGCGCTGTCCACCGTCAACGTCGATCCGAACCTGCCGGGGCCGCTGGCCGAGCGCCTGCTGAACGAATCGAGCGCCAAATCGATGGACGAGCTGTACGCCGACATCGGCATCGGCAAGCGCATGGCCGCGCTGGTGGCGCGCCACATCTTCGGCCTGCTGGGCGGCGAATCGGCGGCGGCGCCGGTGGACCACAACAGCGCAGCCGAGCTGGACCCGGTGACCATTTGCGGCAGCGAGGGCGTGTCGGTACAGCTGGCCCAGTGCTGCCTGCCGATCCCGGGCGACGGCATCATCGGCCAGCTGCGGCGCGACCAGGGCCTGCAGGTGCACACGCTGGACTGCTCGCTGGCCAAGCGCCAGCGCCAGAAGGAGCCGGAGCGCTGGATCGCCGTCAAGTGGGGCGCGGACATCAACCGCCGCTTCGACAGCCGCATCAAGCTGCTCATCAACAATGAAAAAGGCATTCTGGCGCGGGTGGCGGCCGAAATCGGCGAGTCCGACGGCAACATCACCTTTGTCGGCATGGACGAGGACAAGGAACACGTGCTGCACCAGCTGCGCTTCACCATCCAGGTGAAGGACCGCGTGCACCTGGCCGGCCTGATGCGCAACGTGCGCCGCGTGGCCGGCGTCAACCGCATCCTGCGCGAGCGCTCGTAGTCCTGCGGCGCGGCGGCGTTACCCGTCGACGTCCTGCATGAAGCGCTCCAGCACCTGCCGGGTTTGCGTCAGCTTCGCCGCCTTCTGATCGACCAGGCGGATCTGCGCGCGCAGCGTCTCGCGCAGTTCGTCGCAGGGTTCGAAGATCCGCCCTTCCCCCCTGATGCAGGCAGAGAATTGCCGGATGGTGGCCAGCGTCATGCCGGCCGAGCCAAGCAGCTTGATCCGCTCGACAGCCTGCTCGTCCACCGGACCGTAATCGCGGTATCCCGTGCCGGTGCGGCGCGGCTTGAGCAGGCCTTGCGCTTCGTAATAGCGCAGCATGCGGATGCTCACATCGCAGCGCCTGGATAGTTCTCCGATCCTCATTTTCCCCTTGACCCTGACAGCGCTGTCAGCTTCTAGACTGCACGTTCCTTACCAACCGCAGGAGCATGCAATGTCGATTCAAGCCGCCACTTATCCAACCCTGATCAACGCCCAGCCGGCACGCGCGGCCGACCTGGCGCCCCTGGCTTTCGCCGGTTTCGCGCATTTTACCGCGCTGCAGGTCCGCGACCGCAAGGTCAAGGCAATCGACCTGCATCTGGCGCGGCTAAGGACAGCGTCCCTCAAGCTGTTCGGGGCCGCGCTGCCCGATGAGCAAGTCCTGCACAGGATCCGGCAGGCCATTGCCGCCGGTCCTGCCGATATGTCGCTGACGGCCACGGTCTACTCGCCGGACGGCGAGTTCACCGCCCGGACCGCGGGGACGGAGCCCGGCATACTGATCCGTACCGGCGCGCCCGCCGATGGCCCTGCCGGCCCGGTGCGGCTTGCCGCCGTCGCGCACGAGCGGCACCTGCCCGCGATCAAACATGTCGGCGAAGGGGCCAAGACCTACTACTTGCACCGCGCCCTGGAACAGGGGTTCGACGATGCCGCCTTCGTCGACCGGCACGGCAGGCTGGGCGAGGCGACCATCTGGAACCTGGCCTTCTGGGACGGGCATGCCGTCGTCTGGCCCCGCGCGGCAATCCTGGCCGGGACCATGATGGGCATGGTTCAGCGGCAATTGCAGCGCCTGGGCGTGCCGCAGCATCGCCGGGACATCACGCTCGCCGATCTGGCCAGCTTCTCCGGCGCCGCAATCATGAACTCCTGGACACCCGGCATTGCCGTCACCGCCCTTGGCGCGCATACGCTGGCGGAAGCCGCGCCTTTCATGGCGCTGCTGAACAAGGCCTGCGACGCCGAACCCGCGCTGGCTGTTTAGCTATCGATTTTCCAGCGGCTCGTACCAGTAGGCCCGGTTGGCCAGCGGCGTTTGCGGCGACAGCAGCCGGTTCTCCAGCCGGAACAGGCGCCGCTTGCGCAAGCCCACTTGTGCGATCAGGCCGTCGTAAAACTGGTGGAAGATGCGGTCGAAGCTGCCGTCGGCGATCATCGCGCGCAGGCCCGCCTCGATGCGCTCGGCCAGGCGCGGCTGGTCGGGCGCCACGAAGAAGTAGCGCGGCAGCGGCATATAGATGACGAAGCTGCGCTCCAGCGCCAGTTCCGGGAAAGCGCCGACGTAGGCAGCCTGCTCGTACACCGCCTCCTCCATCGAGCGCGGGAAATGCTGGAAGCGGTCGGCCGCCAGCATGCTGTGCAGGCCGGCGGTCGAATTGCCCAGCGCGACGGAAAAGCCGTCGTCCTGGAACACGGCCGTCGAACTCCACTGCCGCCCGGTTCCCAGCGGTATCCGCTTCAGCTGCGCCAGCGTGCGCACCGCGCTGAAAAACGACTGCCGGCGGCCGTCGATCAGCGAAATGCGGTAGCCGGACAGCCCCTTGTCCACCGGGATGCGGATCGGGATCAGTTTCTGCTCCCATTCGGCCGAGCTGATCTGCGCGCTGACGCCGATGCGCTTGCCATGCAGCATTTCCTGCAGCAGGCGGTCGCGCTCCATGGCCAGCGGCGCGGTGCGCAACGCGTAGGGCCCGTACTGCGCGCTGGACGCCGCCAGCGCCGCCTTCAGCACATGGTAGCTGTAGCGGTCGCGCAGGTCGGCGCGGCCGAAGTTGTGGTCGATGGTGTAGACGTCGGGCCCGCCCGCCCGGGCCAACGGCAGCGGCGGCATCAGCAGCGTGCCCAGTGCCGCCGCCAGCACGCGGCGCCGTCTATTCGCTCGCAGGCGCAGGATAGCTCACCTTCAGGATGTCCAGTTCCTCCACCCCGTTCGGCGTGTGCAGCGTCACGGCGTCGCCTTCGCGCGCCTTGGTCAGCGTGCGCGCCACCGGCGAGATCCAGCTGATCTTGCCTTTCAGCGGATCGAGCTCATCGATGCCGACGATGGTGACGGTGCGCTCCTCGCCGCTGGGGTTGCTGTACGTAACGGTGGCGCCGAAAAACACCTGGTCGCTGCCGTGGTGCACGCTGGGGTTGACCACTTCAGCCAGGTCCATGCGCTTGGTCAGGAAGCGGATGCGGCGGTCGATTTCACGCAGCCGTTTCTTGCCGTAGATATAGTCGCCGTTCTCGGAGCGGTCGCCGTTGGAAGCGGCCCAGTGCACCACCCGCACCACTTCGGGCCGGTCGACGTCGATCAGCTGCAGCAGCTCGTCCTTGATGCGCTGGTAGCCGGCCGGCGTGATGTAGTTCTTGGAACCGGGCGGGATGGCCAGCGCCAGCGCCGCTGCTTCGTCGTCATCGTCGTTGTCGGTTTCTTTGGTAAATGCTTTACTCATGACTTCCACTACTTTCACGTATCATTGCCGCATGAAGCGATTGTACACACTCAAGCGCCGTTTGCCGCGCCGCCGCGCGCCATGAGCGAACAACCCGCCATCGCAGCGGCCCTGCAGCTGGCCCAGGCGCGCTTCGACGCCATCGTGCGCAACATGCCGGGCCTGGTGTACCAGTTCGAGCGCCACGCCGACGGCAGCGTGGCCTTTCCCTACCTGAGCGACGGCTGCCAGGCCCTGCTGGGCGTGACGGCCGCCGAGCTGCACGCGCAGCCGCAGCGCTTCTTCGAACTGATCCTGGAGGAAGACCGCAAGTCCTACCTGGACGCCATGCAAGCCTCGGCCGCCTCGCTGTGGAGCTGGAACTGGGAGGGCCGCATCTGGGTGGACGCCTGGAAGGACGTCAAGTGGATCAACCTGCGCTGCACGCCGCACGTGCTGCCCGGCGCCGGCACGGTGCGCTGGGAAGGCATCATGACCAATATCACGGAGAGCAAGCTGGAGCAGCTGGAGGTGCGCCAGAGCCGCGCCCGCCTGGCCGAGCTGACCGCGCACATTGAAAACGTGAAGGAGCAGGAGCGCACCCGCATCGCGCGCGAAATCCACGACGACCTGGGCGGCAACCTGACCGCCATCAAGATGGCGCTGGCCATGCTGAGCCGCCGCCTGCCGCCGGACGACGCCGCGCTGCAGGACAAGGCCGCCTACGTCGATGCGCTGGTGGACCGCACCATCGACGCGGTGCACCGCATTTCGCTCGACCTGCGCCCGTCCATCCTGGACTTCGGCCTGGTGGCGGCGCTGGAATGGCAGGCCAAGGAATTTGGCACCCAGGCCGGCATCGAGGTGGTGTTCGACAGCGCGCTGCGCGAGATCGAGCTGGACCCGGACCGCGCCAGCGCGCTGTTCCGCATCGTGCAGGAGGCGCTCAACAATATCGCCAAGCACGCGCGCGCCAGCAGGGTGGCGCTGCAGCTAAGCCGCACGCGCCAGTACATCATCCTGAAAATCAGCGACAACGGACGCGGCATTGCCCCGGCCGACCGCGCCAAGCCGCAGTCCTTCGGCCTGCGCGGCATGGCCGAGCGTGCCCGCGCGCTGGGCGGCACCCTGACACTGGGCCACGCGCCCGGCGGCGGCACGGTGGTCGCGATCAAGATAAAACGCGAAAATATGCACGCCGGTAACGGTGCACCCTCGTCCGCAACGCCCGGCGGCGCTACAATAGGGAAATGACACTTATTGCCGCAATGAAATAGTTCGGCCGCGCTTACGCCCCATGACAGACAAAGCCCTCATCAAAGTCTTCATTGCCGACGATCACGCCATTGTGCGCGAAGGCTTGAAGCAAATTTTGGCCGACACCCGCGACATCGTGGTGGCCGGCGAAGCGGAAAACGGCCTCGACGCCGTCAAGCTGTTCCGCAAATCGGGCTGCCACGTGATGCTGCTCGACATCTCCATGCCCGACCGCAGCGGCATCGAGGTGCTCAAGCAGGTAAAAAAGGACAAGCCCGAGCTGGCTGTGCTGATGCTGTCCATGCACCGCGAGGACCAGTACGCGATCCGCTCGCTCAAGGCGGGCGCGGCCGGCTACCTGACCAAACAAAGCGCTCCTAAAGAGCTAGTCACTGCGATCCGCCAGGTCGCCGGTGGGTTAAAATACATCAGTCCGGCGCTGGCGCAGGAACTGGCCAACCACGTGGGCGAGGACCACGAGGCGCCGCCGCACGAAACGCTGTCCGACCGCGAATACCAGACCCTGACCATGATCGCCTCCGGCAAGACGGTGGGCACCATCGCCAAGGAACTGTCGCTGTCGGTCAAGACCGTCAGCGAGTACCGCGCCCGCCTGCTGGCCAAGATGAAGCTGAAGAACAGCGCGGAGCTGACCCACTATGCGATCAAGAACCAGCTGATCGAATAGCGCTGAACGGAATGCAGGTTGTTGCTGGTTCGATATTGTTTCATGCTAAAAAGTAAGTGCTGTTCTGCCCGCTTATCCCCGCATCGGCGGCAACCGGCCTGAACTATCATGGAGCCAGTCAGTAAACCTAGATAAGAGGCCGTGCGTCACATGTCCAGTAAATCGTCCCCTCCCGCAGCGACCGAGCAGAACCCGGCCGAGATAGCGCGCGAAGCCTTCCGCCGCCTGGCCACGCGCCGCATTGCGCCCACGCCGGAGGCCTACCGCGACATCTACCACGAGATCGCCGGGGTCCGGCCATCCGGCACCGCGGTGCCGCCAGCCGGCCCGGTGCTGGCCGGCAGCGCCGCGCCGGCCGATCCCGGCCCCGAATTGATGCTGTACCAGTTCGCCAGCCGCCTGGGCGACCAGCCGGGCGACCTGGCCGAATTCGGCCGCCGCCTGAGCCGCGCCGTCAAGGCGCGCGACTGGGAAGGCTATGCCCGCACCCTGACCCAGCTGGCCGAGCGGCCCGCCGCGGCCAAGCGCGGCATCGACGTGGCCGACATCCCGGACGGCGAACACACCAAGGCGCTGCGCGAAATGCTCAGCCGCACGCTGAGTTTCGCGGTGGCCTCGCTGCTGAGCGGCACGCCGGCCCTGGTGGCCGAGGCCGAAGCGCTGGGCGCGGCCACCAAGGAAGCCCACACCGAGGCGGCGCTGTCGGAAATCGCGCTGCGCCTCAAGCAGCTGTGCTACCAGATCGAACTGAAGAGCGGCGACACGGCCGAGCAGCAGGAGCTGCTGCTGCGCCTGTTCCGCCTGCTGCTGGAAAACGTCAGCGAACTGCTGGACGACGATTCCTGGCTGCGCGGCCAGATCGACGCGGTGCAGGCGCTGATTTCCGGGCCGCTGGACCAGCGCGCGCTGGAGGACGCCACCCGCAGCCTGAAGGACGTGATCTACAAGCAAAGCCAGCTCAAGCACAGCCTGTCGGACGTCAAGCTCACCGTCAAGAACATGATGATGACCTTTATCGACCGCCTGGGCCAGGTGGCCGCCTCGACCGGCGACTTCCACGAGAAGATCGGCGGCTACTCGGCCAAGATCAGCCAGGCCGAGAACATCACCGAGCTGAACCAGATCCTGGACGAGGTGCTGAAGGAAACCCGCATCGTGCAAGGCGAGGCGCTCAAGGCGCGCGACAACATGGTGATGGCGCGCCAGGAAGTGCAGGACGCCGAAGCCCGCATCCACCAGCTGGAGGCGAAGCTGCAGCACATGAGCGAGCTGGTGCGCGAAGACCAGCTGACCGGCAGCCTGAACCGCCGTGGCCTGGACGACGTGTTCGAGCGCGAAACGGCGCGCGCGGACCGGCGCGGCACCCCGCTGTGCATCGCCGTGCTGGACCTGGACGATTTCAAGAAGCTGAACGACACCTACGGCCACATCGCCGGCGACGCCGCGCTCAAGCACCTGGTCAAGATCGTCAAGGACACCTTGCGCTCGATGGACGTGATCGCCCGCTTCGGCGGCGAGGAATTCCTGATCCTGCTGCCGGAGACGTCCATCGAGGCGGCCTCGCAGACCATGACGCGCCTGCAGCGCGAACTGACCCGCCACTTCTTCATGCACGACAACGAGAAAGTGCTGATCACCTTCTCGGCCGGGGTGGCGCTGCGCCGCCCGCACGAAGACCAGACCGCGCTGGTGCAGCGCGCCGACAAGGCCATGTACCAGGCCAAGCAGACCGGCAAGAACCGTGTCGTGGTTGCCGATTAATTAATTTCCCAGCTCCAACACCCCGGGCCCGCCACTGTGCGGGCTTTTTTTATGCCCGAAATAAATTATTTTTAGCCCTAAAGTTCGGCTCAAACGCGCCGCTTAAGCGTGTACTGCTGGGTGAATTTGAGGGTGAAACGAAAAAATTTAGCGTCTTTTCCTCCCTTAATTTTCCCATGGGGCAACCGTTACCAGTTACAACAGCGGCTTGATCGTCTCGGAACAGCGAGGCGGGCCAAAGTGAAATGAGCATGTAGCCCAACTAGCAGTACAAGTTTCGGAGAAACACATCATGGCACAAACCATCAACACCAACATTGCCTCGCTGAACTCGCAACGTAACCTGAATTCGTCGCAAGCCGCTCTGGGCACCTCCCTGCAACGCCTGTCGTCCGGCCTGCGCATCAACAGCGCCAAAGACGACGCTGCCGGTCTGGCAATTTCGGAACGCTTCACTTCGCAAGTTCGCGGCAACAACCAGGCAGCCCGCAACGCCAACGACGGCATCTCGCTGGCGCAAACGGCTGAAGGTGGTTTGAGCACCGCCGGCGACCTGCTGCAGCGTATCCGCGAACTGGCCGTGCAGTCGGCCAACGGCTCGAACTCCGCGTCGGACCGCAAGTCGATCCAGAACGAGGTGTCGGCCCTGTCGAAAGAACTGGACCGCGTTGCCACCAGCACCCAGTTCAACGGCCAGAACGTGCTGGACGGCTCCCTGACCAGCACCCAGTTCCAGGTTGGCGCGAACTCGAACCAGGTCATCAACATCGGCGTGCAGAGCGCCAAGGCTTCGGACATCGGCAACAACACCATCAAACCAACCGAGACCGCCACCTCGCTGTCGCAAGCGGTGGCTACCACCGCCACCAACCTGGACGACGATGTCACCACCGGTCTGGCCGACGACACGCTGTCGATCAGCTCGGGTGCCGGTGTAAAAACCGACATCTTCGTCAAAACGGCCGCCCCGACCGCGACTCCGCCTGTCATCGGCGACACCGCAAAATCGATCGCTGCGAAAGTGAACGCCACCACCCAGACCAGCGGCGTGTCGGCACAAGCCAAGACCGTTGCCACCATCTCCGACATCGAAGACGGTGCAGTGAACTTCCAGCTGCGCGGCGCGAACTCGAAAGCCAACGACGCCAACTCGAAGGCCGTGACGATTACCGCCAAAGTGGTAGGCGGCGACCTGTCTGCCCTGGCCCAGGCGGTGAATGCCCAAAGCAACACCACCAACATCACCGCAACCGTGAAGATCGACTCGGCCGGTAAGAAAGAACTGGAACTGACCGACATCACCGGTAACGACATCCAGATCGCTGCCCAAAGCGGCGATGCGGCCCTGCAAGGCACCGCACGTATCCGCGGCGCCGACGTGGGTGGCGCTCCCGGCGCCGGCCAGGTCCTGACCAGCACCGCCTCCGCCGTAGTTGGCGGCCGCGTGGAATTCTCGTCGGATTCGGGCTTCTCGATCTCCAGCACCAACAATGCAGTGACCGGCGGCACCAACGTGGGTAGCGACCTGCAAGCAGTATCGGGTCTGGACGTAAGCACCGTGGAAGGCTCGAACGCCGCGCTGCTGACCATCGACTCCGCGCTGAACGCCATCAACAGCAACCGTGCAGCACTGGGTGCGATCCAGAACCGTTTCGCGTCGACCATCTCGAACCTGCAAACGACCACGGAAAACCTGTCGGCTTCCCGTAGCCGCATCCAGGATACCGACTTCGCAGCGGAAACGGCCAGCCTGACCCGTGGCCAGATCCTGCAGCAAGCCGGCACCGCGATTCTGGCGCAAGCCAACTCGCTGCCGAACGGCGTGCTGTCCCTGCTGCGTGGCTAATCGCCGCATCAGCCGGTAATGCAATGATGGGCAACCATCATTGCCGACCAGCACCCTGGCTGACTCGTTCAGCCAGGGTTTTTTCGTAAAGGAAGCATCATGACTATCGATTCCATCAGCGCAGCTTCGCCGCTGCGCGGCACGGAGCGTCCGGTCAGTGGCGCGGAAAGCGTGGCGCCGCAGCCGGCTAGCCGCGCGCCCGCCGCCACGGTGCTGGAAACGGCGGCAGCCGTGCGCGGCGCCGAGCCGGCGCCCACGCTGGAGCAGGTCAACCAGGCAGTGTCGGACCTGAACAAGTCGCCGCTGGCCAAGTCGCAAGGCTTGGAGTTTTCCATCGACAACGACAGCAAGCGCACCATCGTCAAGGTGATCGACCAGAC
Organism: Massilia sp. NBRC 108631; assembly: GCF_059704565.1. Lineage (NCBI taxonomy): Bacteria > Pseudomonadati > Pseudomonadota > Betaproteobacteria > Burkholderiales > Oxalobacteraceae > Massilia > Massilia sp. NBRC 108631. The sequence goes on along the minus strand of NZ_BAAKJE010000049.1, from coordinate 64,349 downwards.
CACCAAGGAAGTGCTGCGCCAGATGCCCTCGCCCGAAGCATTGCAAATCGCCAAAGCGCTGGACAACACAAAAAGCCTGCTAATCAGCCAGACCGCCTGAATACGGCGCGCCGCAGAGCGCGCCGTTTTTTTTCGCACCATGCCATCATAGAGGCGGGCCGTATCGTGAACTGGCCGGTAAATCCCCTTCTCAAGTCCTCTTTGATTGTGCCGATAATGACTTAATCTATCGTTTTCACCAGGAGTACAACGTGGGCCTCTCATCACCCGGCATCGGTTCCAATCTGAACGTCAACGACATCATCAGCAGGCTGATGGCGGTCGAAGCCGCGCCGATTGCCACCCTGGACAAGAAATCGGCCAGCTACCTGGCCAAAGTGACCGCCTTCGGCACGCTCTCGGGTGCGCTGGGCACGTTCCAGAGCTCGCTCTCCAGCCTGACCTCGCTGGCCAGCTTCCAGACGCTCAGCACCAATTCCAGCAACAGCGACATCCTGACCGGCACTGCCAGCAGCAAGGCCCAGCCCGGCACATACAAAGTTGACATTACGCAAATTGCGCAAGCGCAAACGCTGGCCTCTGGCGGCTACAAGAGCACCAAGTCGGCCATCGGCCTGGGCGGAAAGACCACCATCAACATCCAGCTCGGCACGGTGGCCGGCGGCACTTTCGGCATGAGCGGCACGGCGCTGCCGAACACGGTAGTCACCGGCGGCATCACACCGGGCGGCCTGAGCATCAACAACACGGCCATCGCCACCGACAGCAGTACCCGCAGCGCGAAACTGCTGGCCGATGCCATCAATGCCAAGAGCACCACCACCGGGGTATCAGCCTCGGCCGCGCCCACCGTGACCAGCGCCACGTTGTTTGGAGGCACCGGTGCGTCCAATTACGGCGCGGTAGACACCTCCGGGGGCGGCACCTACAGCCTGAGCGTGGGCGGCGTGGAAATCGCTGCGCAGGCCAGCGGCTTGCTTCCCGGCGACGCCGGCGCAATTGACGCAGCCACGCTGGACGCGGTGCTAAGCGGCAGCAACAGCGTGACCCAGGCCCTCGCCAACGCCAACATCACGGTCCAGGGCACTGCAGCCGGCGGCGACCTGCGCTTCACCAACGCCGACGGATCCAACATCAGCATCACCGAAGCGGTAACCGGCACCGTCACCGGCGGCATCAACAATGCCGGAACGGCCAATACCGGCTACAGCAGCACCACCACCAGCTCGATCTCGCTGCAGTCGTCCAACGGCAGCCAGATCACCATAGGCGGCAGCAACCCGGCCGCCGCCGGTCTGACGGCTGGCGTTGGCGGCAGCTACCAAAACGCCACCTTCACCCAGGATGGAAGCCGCAGCAGCGGCAACATCGTGATCGACAGCAGCAACAACACGCTGCAAGGCATCCGCGACGCCATCAACAAGGCCAACTTCGGCGTCACCGCCAGCATTGTCTCGGACGGCAGCGCCAATACCCCGAACCACCTGGTGCTGACTTCCAGCGCCACCGGCGCCAACTCGAACATGCGCATCAACGTCAGCGGCGACGGCGCCGATCCGGCCGACACCGAAATTGCCAACCTGCTGAGCTATGATCCGGGCGGCGTGCAGAAGCTGAGCCAGAAGACCGCCGCGCAGGACACACTGGCCTCCGTCAACGGTATCGCCGTGCAAAGCAGCAGCACCGGCATTTCCGGCGCCGTCGAAGGCCTGACCCTGACCGCCGTCAAAGTCGGTTCGGCCAGCATTACCGTGGCCAAGGACACCGCCGGCCTGACCGCCAACATCCAGGGCTTCGTCAAGGCGTACAACGACTTGAGCAGCCAGATCAAGGCCCTCAGCGGCTACAACGAGGAAACCAAGGTCGGCGGCGATCTGCTGGGCGACTCCACCGTGCAAAACCTGCAGGCGTCGCTGCGCCGGCAGCTGACCGGCACCATCACCGGCTTGCAGGGCACCAAGCTGACCTCGTTGTCCCAGATCGGCGTCGCCTTCCAAAAGGACGGTTCGCTGACCTTGGACCAGTCCAAGCTGGGCAAAGCCATCAGCAATAACTTCAGCGACATCGCCGGCCTGTTCGCGGCGGTTGGCCGCAGTAACGACGCCGACGTCACCTTCATGAGCTCGTCAGCCGCCACCAAGGCCGGCGACTACATCGTCGATATCACGCAGCTGGCCAGCCAGGGCACTTTGACCAGTTCCGCTCCCGTGCCCGGCAGCACGGTGATTGCGGAAGACACGGTGTGGACCGTCAAGCTGAACGACTCGGTTCCCACCAACAGCAGCAACACCGCTTCAGTCAAACTGACGGCCGGCACCTATACGCCGGATGCGCTGGCCACGTTGCTGCAGGCATCGATCAACGGCGCCAGCAACTTCACCGACGCCGGCTCCACCGTCTCGGTCAGCATCAACGACGACGGCACGCTGAAACTGAATTCGACCAAGTACGGCGACAAGTCCAACATTACGCTCACCAGCGACACCGGTACCGCCGTCAGCGACGTGTTCGGCGCCGCCACGTCGGTAGATGGCGTCAACGTGGCAGGCACCATAGGCGGCTATTCGGCCGTGGGCGACGGCCAGACGCTGACCGGCGGTCCGGGCGCGCCAACCGACGGGCTGAAGCTGGAAATCAAGGGCGACACCATCGGCAGCCGTGGCACGCTAGGCTTTTCACAGGGCTACGCCTACCAGCTGAACAATCTGGCCAAGAGCTACCTGGGCGCGCAAGGCGTGCTCACCGGGCGCACCAAGGGCCTGAACGACTCGGTGAAAGACATCGCCAAGCAGAAAGACGCGTTCAATGCCAAACTGGTGGATATCGAAGCGCGCTACCGCAAGCAGTACACGGCGCTCGATACGGCGCTGTCGAGCCTGTCCACCACGGCCGCGTTCCTGACGCAGCAATTCGCAGCACTGAACAAATAAGCAACGGGAAGAGGGAGAAATAGTATGTTCGGATCAAGGCAAACCGGCGTCAATGCCTATGCAAAAGTGGGCATGGAGACTGGTGTAGTCGCAGCCAGCCCCCACAAGCTGATCGTCATGCTGTTTGACGGCGCGCTGGTGTCCATCGCCACCGCCCTGATGAATATGCGCTCTGGCAACATCGGCGAAAAGGGCAAGGCTATTTCCAAGGCCATCATGATTATCGACAGCGGCCTGCGCGCCGCGCTCGACAAGAAGGTGGGCGGGGAGATCGCCGAAGGCCTGGATGCACTGTACGAATACATGAGCAGCCGCCTGCTGACGGCCAATCTGAAGAACGACCCGGCCATCCTGGAAGAAGTGCAGCGCCTGCTGACGGAACTGCGCGACGCCTGGAACCAGATCGGCGACACCCCGGCTGTGCAAGCGCCCGCGCCCGCCGCCAACGCCAACGCCACCAAACTGATTAATAAATACGCGAGCGCCTGATCCATGATGACGAATCAAGAAGTTTTATCCGTGTACGCCGACATGGCAGCGCTGACCGAGCAGATGCTGGCGCATGCCACCCGTGGCGAATGGGACGAGCTGGTCGCGCTGGAACAGCGCTGCGCCGGCCACGTGCGCACGCTGCAGGGCCAGGAAGACCCGCGCCCGCTGCAAGGCGCCGAACGCGAGCGCAAGGTCGAGCTGATCCGCCAGATGCTGACCGCCGACCGCCAGATCCGCGACCTGGCCATGCCGTGGATGGCGCAGCTGTCCGCCCTGATCAACAGCACCGGCGCCGAGCGGCGCCTGGTGAACGCTTACGGCAGCGTCTGAAGCCGGGATAGGACCACATCATGCTGCCGCCGCGTCTGGACGCCACCGGCGTCAGGCCAGTCGGCGCATTATCGCCCGCGCCGGCGGCCATCCCTGTCAGCGACGCACGCCAGGCCGCCCTCCAGCGCTCGCTGAGCGGCCTGGTCGGCCAGCCGCTGAAGGGCGAAGTGCTGTCCAAGTATGACGACGGCAGCTACCTGGTGCGCGTGGCGGGCAATTCGGCCCGCATGGTGCTGCCCGGCGGCGCCCAGGTCGGCGCCGAAGTGCCGCTGACACTGCTCACCGTCACGCCGCGCCCCACCTTCCAGGTCGGCACCGGCACCCAGGCCCAGACCGCCCAGCTCTACACCGAGGCAGGCCTGCCGCCCGGCGACAGCCCAGACAGCGTGCCGCAAGGCCGCCTGCCCTCGCAAGACACCACCACGCTGTCGGGCCGCCAGCCGGGCGCCGGCAATCCGGCCGCCAACGCAGCCGGCGCTGGCGCCAATGCCGCAGCCAATTCCGCCGCAGGGTCGGCCGCCGGGTCCGCAGCCAGCACCGCCGCCCATCCAGCCAATGCAGCGGCTGGCTCGGCGGCCAACGCCGCGGCCAATGCGGCAGCCAACACCGCCGCCCATCCGGCAGCCAACGCTGCCGCCAGCGCCGCCGTGGCCAACGCTGCCCAGGCCCGCGCCACGCTGGCTACCCAGCTGGGCGCCAGCGGGCCGGCAGGCGCCCAGGGCGCGGCACAGGCGGCGGCCGAGTCCGTCAACCAGGCCGCCGGCCAGCCCGCCGCGCAGGTCCGCCCGCACAGCCTGGCCGCCGCCCTGCTCGGGCGCGCCCCGCTGACGCCCTCCGAACAACTGCCCGATCTCGGCCGCGACGCCCCCGCCGCGACGCTGAGCCAGGCCGCCCGCACCATCGCCAGCGCCCTGGCCACCGCCTACCTGCCCCCGGGCGTGCCCGTCATCATCAACGGCAAAGCCTCGCTGATAGCGGCCGGCGTGCCCGATACCGACAAGCTGACGCACCAGCTGAAGAACGCGCTCGGCGAAAGCGGCCTGTTTTACGAATCGCATGTGGCCGAATGGGCCGAAGGCAGGCGGCCGCTGCAGGAACTGATGCGCGAGCCGCAAAACCAGCGCGCGCTCTCCATGGCGCACGCCCAGGCCGGCAGTCCGCAGACCAGCGAATCGCTGGTCCGCGCCGCCCTCGCCGGCCCGGACCTGAGCGCGGCGCAGATGATCAACCAGCAGCTGCACACGCACGAACAACAGCGCGTGCAGTGGAACGGCCAGGCCTGGCCCGGCCAGCCCATCCAGTGGGAAGTGCAGCGCGACCAGCGCGAAGGCAGCCAGCAGCAGGCCGACGGCCGCGAACCGGACCCGGTGTGGCGCAGCGGCGTGCGCTTCCGCCTGCCGCTGCTGGGCAAGATCTCGGCGGCGGTGACGCTGGTGGGCGAACAGGTCCACATCCAGGTGCAGACCGGCGACGACGCCAGTGCCGCCACCCTGCGCGCCTGGTCCGGCCAGCTGCAGCTGGCAATGGAAGCGGCCGGCTCGCCGCTGGCCTCGCTCACCATTGCGCCCGAAGGGGACGCAGCGGTGCCGGCCGGCGCCGGCGCGGATGGCGCCGTCGCGGCCGCGGCCGCCCTGCCCGGGGGCAGCCATGGCGCATGAGGCCCCGCGCCGCCCGCTGCAAAGCGCGGTCGCCCTCACCTACCAGAACGATGCCCCTGCCCCCAAGGTGGTGGCCAAGGGGCGCGGCCTGGTGGCCGAGCAGATCATCCATGTGGCCAACGAGCACGGCGTGCACATCCACGAATCGAAGGAACTGGTGTCGCTGCTGATGGAGGTGGACCTGGACCGGCAAATTCCGCCGGCGCTCTACCGGACAATTGCGGAACTCCTAGCGTGGCTATATCATATTGAATCAGCGCAAAAATCCGGCCAGCCCCCGCCCCCGGCCCCGGACACCAGCTCTCCACATAGAGATCCAGAAGAATAATGCACCCCAACATACAAGACGCGGACCTGGAAAACTGGCACGACTTCGAAGTGGTATCGCGCAGGGAAATCATTGCGCTGCTGCGCAGCATAGGCGAAAAAAACCAGCTGATCCGCATGCTGGTGCACGGCGAGGCGGACGTGTGCGTCACCTCCATCCTGGAAGTCGACGCCGACAGCAACAGCGTCATCCTGGACTGCTCCATCAACACCGAGCAAAACCAGCGCATCCTGTCGGCCAAGTCGCTGTCCTATGAAACCACGCTGGACAAGATCCGCATCCTGTTTTCCAGCGAGCGGGTGGAGAAATGCACTTTCGAAGGCGCGCAAGCGCTGAAGATCGCCCTGCCGGCCACCCTGATCCGCCTGCAGCGGCGCGAGTATTACCGTATGAGCACGCCGGTCAGCAACCCGGTGCGGGTGGTCATCCCGCTGCCGGCCGAACTGGGCGGCGGCAGCACCAGCTTCCCGCTGGCCGACATCAGCTGCGGCGGCATCGCCATCCTGGACAACAAGCTGCTGCTGGGCGACAGCATCGGCAAGCAGTACGCGGACTGCCGCATCGAGCTGCCGGAAGTGGGTCCCATCGTCACCGGCCTGCAGATCCGCAACTGCATCGACATGACCCTGCTCAACAACAAATCCAACCGCCGCCTCGGCTGCCAGTTCACCGACATCGCGCGCGGCGCGCTCAATTCGGTGCAGCGCTACATCACCCGCCTCGAGCGCGAACGCAACGCCCGCATCGCCGGGCTGGGCTGAACCCGGCGGCTTACGCACGCCGTGCCAACCCGCCCGACGGCGTGCGACGGTGGCACGTCCGGCATCACACCTGCATATTCATGATGTCCTGGTAAGCCGACACCAGCTTGTTGCGCACCTGGATGGTGGCCTGGAAGTTGATGCTGGCTTTTTGCATCGACACCATCACGTCCGACAGGCTGACCGAATCGTCCCCCAGCTGGAAGCGCTTGCCCAGCTCCTGCGACTTGGTCTGGCTGGCCGACACGGCGTCCAGCGCGTCCTTCAGCGCGTCCGAGAACTGCACCTTGGCCGCCGGCGCCTCGGTCTGGATGGCTGGAACGCTGGACTGCGGCTTGGCCGCGTGCGCCTTCAGCTGCTCCATCATCGCTTGTATCCTGCTGCTATCTATGCCCAGGCCGCTTGTTTTCATGTGAACTCCAAATTTGTTGCTTCCGCGGAACAGTCATGCGGTGGCGCCGCGCTACAATAGGCGGCGCAATGATCAGTGCTGCCAGAATACCTGTCCGTATAGCAAGCTGCTGCCAGAAGCAGGCCGGTAAACAGCCTGCTTTTCCCGAGATGGGCCAGCGCCGCCACCGACGATAATGTGCAACAGGCCGAGACCCGGCCGACAACCGGTCCCATCCACCAACCAACGAATACACACCAGCCATGGCAGCAGCAGCCGAACAAATCGACATCGACGACGCAGCGGTCCCGGCGCAGGCCGAACCGAAGCCGCCGTTCTTCCAGACGCCGCTGGGCCGACGGGTGATGATGGGCGCCGGCGCGGCCGGCGTGGTGGCCGTCATCGTCGCGCTGTGGCTGTGGAATCAGCCGCCCGCCTACGGCGTGCTGTTTTCCAACTATACCGACCGCGACGGCGGCGCCATCACGGCGGCGCTGGACCAGATGCAGATCAAGCACAAGTTCTCGGAGGGCGGCACGGCCATCCTGGTGCCGACCGAGCAGGTGCACGACGCGCGCCTGAAGCTGGCCGCGCAGGGCTTGCCCAAGGGTGGCAATGTCGGCTTCGAGCTGATGGAGAACCAGAAGCTGGGCGTGTCCCAGTTCCTCGAGCAGGTCAATTACCAGCGCGCGCTGGAAGGCGAACTGGCGCGCTCGATCCAGTCGATCGCGGCGGTCGATTCGGCCCGTGTGCACCTGGCCATGCCGAAAGACAGCGTGTTCGTGCGCGAACAGCAGAAGCCGACCGCGTCGGTGATGCTGCACCTGCACCCCAACCGCCAGATCGAGCCGGCCCAGGTGCAGGCCATCGTGCACCTGGTGGCCTCCTCGGTGCCGCAGCTGATGCCGTCCAACGTGACGGTGGTGGACCAGGCCGGCAACCTGGTGTCGGACACCAACAAGAATGGCGCCGGCAGCAACAAGAGCCTGGACGCCAGCCAGCTGAAATACGTGCAGGAACTGCAAAAGCAGGTCATCAAGCAGGTCGAATCCATCGTGCTGCCCATCGTCGGCGAAGGCAATGTGCGCGCGGAAGCGGTGGCCGACGTGGACTTCGCCGCCGTCGAGCAGGCGGCCGAATCGTACAAGCCGAATTCGCCGCCGGAAGCGTCCGCCATCCGCAGCCAGCAAAGCAGCGAGACCAACGGCGCCGGCAACGCCAATCCGAACGGCGTGCCGGGCGCGCTGTCGAACCAGCCGCCCGGCACGGCCACCGCGCCGCTGACCACCACGCCGCCGGGTACCGCCCCCGCGCCGGGCACGCCGCCGGGCGCCGTGGCCGGCGGCGCCAACGGCTTGCCGAACCACAAGGAATCGACCACCAATTACGAAGTCGACAAGACCGTGCGCTACGAGCAGAAGGCCATGGCCGGCCTGAAGCGCATGACGGTGGGCGTGGTCATCAATTACCGCCGCATCGTCGACGCCAAGACCGGCAAGGTCACCGTCAAGCCGTTCACGCCGGAGGAAATGGCCAAGATCAACAGCCTGGTCAAGGAAGCCATGGGCTACAACCAGGAACGCGGCGACTCGCTGAGCGTGGCCAACGCGCCGTTCGACGGCGTCGACAAGCCGTTCGAGGCGCCGGTGGTGCTGGACTGGTGGCGCGATCCGGCCAACTTGCCGCTGGCCAAGGAGCTGGCCAAGTTCCTGATCACCGCGCTGATCCTGCTGTACATCCTGCTGCGCATCGTGCGGCCGATGATGCGGCCGGTGTTCAAGAAGATCGACGAGATCAACGAGCCCGAGCCTGAACCGGAAGAGCCGGTCATCGAGGAACCGGTGGGCCCGACGCCGGAAGAGATCATGGCGGAAGAACTCGCTAAAATGGAAGAAAATACCGCGCGGACATACCGCGACAACCTGGCGCTGGCGAAGAAACTGGCCGCGGACGATCCGCGCATCGTCGCCAACGTCATCAAAGCATGGATAGGCGCAAATGACTGATTCGACCGGACTGCAAAAAGCCGCCATCCTGATGCTGGCAATGGGCGAGAGCGAAGCTGCCGAGGTGATGAAATTCCTCGGCCCGCGCGAAGTGCTGAAACTGGGCGCGGCCATGGCGACAATGAAAAACGTGCCGCACGAGCAAGTGGTCGACACCCTGGACGACTTCCGCGACCAGGTGGCGGCCGCCTCCACCGTGGGCCTCGATTCGGACGAGTACATCCGCCAGGTGCTGACCAAGGCGCTGGGCGACGACAAGGCCTCGGTGCTGCTGTCGCGCATCCTGGGCGGCAAGGACGCGTCCGGCATCGAATCGCTGAAGTGGATGGATTCGCAGTCGGTGGCCGAACTGATACGCAACGAGCACCCGCAGATCATCGCCACCATCCTGGTGCACCTGGAGCGCGACCAGGCCTGCGAAATCCTGGGACACTTCACCGACCGCTTGCGCAACGACGCGGTGCTGCGCATCGCCACGCTGGACGGCGTGCAGCCGGCCGCGCTGCGCGAGCTGAACGACGTGCTGACCAAGCTGCTGTCTGGCAATGAAAACATCAAGAAATCGACGCTGGGCGGCGTGCGCGCGGCGGCCGAGATCCTGAACTTCATGAGCGGCGAGCAGGAAAATTCGGTGATGGACAACATCAAGAACTACGACAACGACATGGCGCAGAAGATCATGGACGAGATGTTCGTGTTCGACAACCTGATCGATATCGACGACCGCGGCATCCAGCTGCTGCTGCGCGAAGTGCAGTCGGAAATGCTGATCATTGCCCTGAAGGGCGCGTCGCAGGACTTGCGCGACAAGATCTTCAAGAACATGTCGGCGCGCGCCAGCGAAATGATGCGCGAGGACCTGGAATCGAAGGGGCCGGTACGCCTGTCCGAAGTGGAAACGCAGCAGAAGCAGATCCTGCAGATCGTGCGCCGGCTGGCGGACGAAGGCCAGATCGTGCTGGGCGGCAAAGGCGAAGATTCCTTCGTCTAAGTTGATAGAGTTACATGGCACATATACCCAAAGAGCAGCAAACCGCCTTCCAGCGCTGGGAAATGAAGTCCTTCGGCGACTTCCGCCCCAGCGCGGTGGCCGCGCGCGAGGCTGAAGCGGCCGCGCAAGCGGCCCTGGCACCGCCGCCGCAGGTGGACGCGGACGAAGGACACTATCTGGAGCAGGAACCGCCTGCCCCCGCCTACCCGACCGAGGAAGAACTGGCGGCCATCCGCGAGCAGGCCCGCATCGACGGCTACGACAAGGGCTACGCGGCCGGCCACGCCGAAGGCCATGCGGACGCCATTGCCCTGGGCAAGGAAGCCACCGACCTGGAGCTGGCGCCGCTGCGCGAACTGGCCGGCAACTTCAGCACCGCGCTGCAGGACGCCGACCAGCTGATCTCGGCCGACGTGCTGGAACTGGCGCTGCAGCTGGCCAAGGGCATGCTCAAGCAGTCGCTGCAGGTCAAGCCCGAGCTGATCCTGCCCATCGTGCGCGAAGCCATCGAATACCTGCCGGTGCTGCAGCAGCCGGCGCTGCTGATGCTGAACCCGGACGACGCGAAAACCGTGCGCGAAGGCATAGGCGAGGAGCTCGACAAGGGCGGCTGGCGCGTCATCGAGGACGCGCAGATCGAACGCGGCGGCTGCAAGATCGACACCGCCAGCAACCAGATCGACGCCCAGGCGTCGGCCCGCTGGCAGCGCCTGACCTACGCGCTGGGCAAAGACGTGAGCTGGCTGGACTGACATGGCCGACGCTGCCCCATCCAACCTGCACGCCGGCCGCTGGCGCGCCTACCTGAACGACTGCGCCGCGCTGACCGAGTTCGTGGAGCCGATGCAGGTGTCGGGCCGCGTCACCCGCGTGGCCGGGCTGGTAATGGAAGCGGTGGGCCTGCGCCTGGCCGTGGGCGCGGCCTGCACCGTGCCGCTGCCGTCCGGCGGCAAGGTGGAGGCCGAAGTGGTCGGTTTTGAAGGCGACCGCCTGTTCCTGATGCCGCAAAGCGATGTCGAGGGCATCGTGCCCGGCACCCGCGTGTTCCCGATCGAACCGACGATACCGCGCCCGGGCAGCGTCACGCACCCGCGCCGCCGCCCCAGCGACCGCGCGCGCCACCTGCCGGTCGGCCCCGAACTGCTGGGCCGGGTGCTGGACGGCGCTGGCCGTCCGCTGGACAACCTGGGCCCGCTGCACACCACGGAAAGCGCGCCCATCAACGTGCGCCCGGCCAACCCGCTGGGCCGCGCGCCCATCGTGGAAACGCTGGACGTGGGCGTGCGCTCCATCAACGCCATGCTGACCGTGGGACGCGGCCAGCGCATGGGCCTGTTCGCCGGCTCCGGCGTCGGCAAGTCGGTGCTGCTGGGCATGATGGCGCGCTACACCGAGGCCGATGTGATCGTGGTCGGCCTGATCGGCGAACGGGGCCGCGAGGTCAAAGAGTTCATCGAGCAGATCCTGGGCGAGGAAGGCCTGGCGCGCTCGGTTGTCGTGGCGGCCCCGGCCGACACGCCGCCGCTGATGCGCATGCAGGGCGCGGCCTACTCCACCGCGATTGCCGAGTATTTCCGCGACCAGGGCCAGAATGTGCTGCTGATCATGGATTCGCTGACCCGCTACGCCATGGCGCAGCGCGAGATCGCACTGGCCATCGGCGAGCCGCCCGCCACCAAGGGATATCCGCCTTCCGTGTTCGCCAAGCTGCCCATCCTGGTCGAACGCGCCGGCAACGGCGAAATGGGCGGCGGCTCGATCACGGCGTTCTACACCGTGCTGACCGAGGGCGACGACCAGCAGGACCCGATCGCCGATTCGGCGCGCGCCATTTTGGACGGCCACATCGTGCTGAACCGGCGCCTGGCCGAAGCCGGCCACTACCCCGCCATCGACATCGAACAGTCGATCAGCCGCGCCATGCATTCGATCACCTCGCACGAGCACCAGACCCGCGCCCGCCACCTCAAGCAGCTGTTTTCACGCTACGAGCGCAGCCGCGACCTGATTGCCGTGGGCGCCTACAGCCCGGGCAGCGATCCGGTGCTCGACCAGGCCATCAGCTTGCATGAAAATATCGAGCATTTCCTGCAACAGCAGATCACGGAGCGGGTGGACATGCTCGAGAGTTTGGGGCAATTGTCCGCTCTGTTCGATTGATTGACCGCCGTCCAGGACGCCTATAATGAACCATCATGGCCTCCCAATCTCAACTTGAAACACTGATCGAACTGGCCCGCCGGGAAACCGACGACGCCGCCAAGCGCCTGGGCATGGCCCTGAAGGCGGTGGCGGATGCCGAGGAAAAACTGAACATGCTGGTGGGCTACCGCGACGAATACGGCAAGCGCTTCGAGGCCAGCCAGCTGGCGGGCATCACGCCGATGGCGTACCGCAACTTCCAGGCTTTCATGGAAAAACTGGACAGCGCCATCAAGGGCCAGGAAGAAGTGTTGCGCCACAGCCAGCGCAAGGGCGAGCAGGAAAAAAGCATCTGGCAGGACGCGGAACGCAAGCGCATGTCCTATTCCACGCTGAACGACCGCGCGCAGGCGCAGGCGCTCAAGCTGGAAGCCAAGCGCGACCAGAAGTCCATGGACGAACACGCCGCAAGGCAAGCATTCTATAAACGCTAATATCGGATACGGCACCATCATGCAGACACCGCTCATCAACACCACCACGGGCGCAGGCGCCAACGCCGGCACGCAGGCGGGCAAGGCCGCGTCCGCGGCGCCGGACAGCCAGTTCCAGCAGGCGCTGACGCGCCAGATCGAGCAACGCCAGGCATGGACCCGTCCGGCCGCGCCCGCCGGCGCGGCGGCCTCTTCCGCCAACCAGGCCAGCCGTGCCAGCCAGGCCAAGCCGGCTGCGCCCCAAGCCGCCGCGCGCCCCGCGCCAGCCAGCCAGAACCAGGCCGCCTCCGCAAGCGAGCAAGCCAAGCCCGCGCCGGCACACAAACCCGCCAACGCTGCCGCCGCCAGCCGTGGCGAGGATGGCAAACCGGCCGGCGCGCCTGACAAGGCCGCGCCGGCCGCCGGGGGCGCGCCCGCCCCCACCGCCGGCAGCGCCGACACCCAATCCAGCGCCGATGCCGGCACAGGCGGCGGCGCTGCCGATGCCGCCGCCGCCTCCGATGCGGCCGCCGCCGCGCAGGCCGCCGATCCCATGGCCGCCATGCTGGCCCTGATGGCCGCCTTCAACCAGCCGGCCGCCGCAGCCGGCACGGTTGCCGCCGCCGGCCTGCCCGACGACACGGCCAGCCAGGCCGGCGATGGCCTCGCCGCCCTGCTGCCGGGCCCGGGTCCGGCCGCCGACCCGGACCCCGCTGCGGCCCTTGCCGCCGGCGCTGCAGCCGGTGCCACGCCCGCCACGGACGGCGCCATCGCCCTGGACGGCGAGAGCGCCGGTACTGCCGGCGCAGCCGATCCGGATGCCGCAACGCTGAAAGCGGCGCTCGATGCCGCCGCCCAGGCCATGCAGAAGCACCAGTCCGGCGCGCAAGCGCAAGCCGGCCCCGCCGCCAGCGGCCAGGCGGCAGAAGACACCGGCGCCGGCCGCGCACCGGCCGTGCTGGACGCCAGCCAGGCGCAAGCCGGCCGCGCCCAGCCCGACGCGGACGCCCAGCTGGCCGCCGCGCGCGACGCCAGGACGGACTTCGCCGCCCTGCTCAAGGAAGCCGCACCGTCCGCGCCCGCCGCCGTGGCGCCCGCCGCGCAAGCCCAGCTGGCCACGGTCCAGGCCGCCAACGCCGCCGCCGGCAACCAGCTGCAGGCGCGCGTCGGCACCGCCGCCTGGGACCAGCAAGTGGGCCAGAAGGTGGTGTGGATGGTGGGCGGCGGCGAGCAGAGCGCCACGCTGGAACTGAACCCGCCCGACCTGGGCCCGCTGCAGGTGGTGCTGAACGTGTCGAACGATGCCGCCAGCGCCAGCTTCACCTCGGCCCAGCCGGAAGTGCGCGCCGCGCTGGAAGCGGCCATGCCGCGCCTGCGTGAAATGATGAGCGAAGCCGGCATCCAGCTGGGCGAGGCCACCGTCTCGGCCGGCATGTCGGATCAAAACAACGGCTTCGACCAGGCCCGCGCTGCGCAGCAGGGCGGCGGCCGTGGCGGCCGCAACGGCGGAGGCGGTGACGGCGGCGGCGACGACAGCGCCGCTGTTGCGCCGGCGCCGCGCCAGCGCGCGCTCGGCATGGTCGATACCTTCGCCTGACCATTCTGACCGGCACGCAAGGCGTGCCATAATGGCGACATGATCCACTTCAGCTGCAAGGGTAACTTTGAAAGCGAATCCTAAATTAAAAGCGGAACCGAAAGCAGAGGCTGCCGCTCCGGCCAACTCCAAGAAATTGGTGTTGATCCTCGGCCTGGTAGCCGTGCTGGCCGCTGCCGGCGGCGGCGGCGCATGGTTCATGCTGAAGGGCGGCGGCGATCACGAAGCGCCGGCCAAGCAGAAGAAGTCCGCGCCCAAGTCCGGCCCGCCGGTGTACGTGACGATAGAACCGTTCACCGTCAACCTGCAGCCGGAAAACGGCGAGCAGTACCTGCAGCTGGCCTTTACGCTGCAGGTGAGCGGCCTGGAGGAAGTGGAAGTGATCAAGAACAATATGCCCAAGGTGCGCAGCCGCCTGCTGCTGCTGCTGTCGAGCAAGAAGGCGTCGGAGATCAACACGCCGGAAGGCAAGCAGCAGCTGAGCGCCGAGATCATGGAACAGGTGCGCGCACCGTTCGAGGATCGCGGCCCGCAGCAGGATGTGACCGAGGTGCTGTTTACCTCCTTCATTATTCAGTGACCCTAGTAAAGTCCAACCAGTAGAAAGCCATGGCTGATAATTTTCTCTCCCAGGAAGAAGTTGATGCCCTTTTAAAGGGCGTCAATGGCGACCAGGACGACGCCGCGGCGCCGGAAGAAGTCGCGGGAGTCAGAACCTATAACCTGGCGACCCAGGAGCGCATCGTCCGGGGCCGGATGCCGACGCTCGAGATCATCAACGAGCGCTTCGCGCGCCTGCTGCGCGTCGGCCTGTTCAATTTCCTGCGCCGCAGCGCCGAAGTGTCGGTGGGCTCGGTGCGGGTGTCCAAGTACAGCGAATTCATCCGCAACCTGGTGGTGCCGACCAATTTGAACCTGGTGCACATGAAGCCGCTGCGCGGCACCGCGCTGATGGTGTTCGATCCGGGCCTGGTGTTCCTGCTGGTGGACAACCTGTTCGGCGGCGACGGCCGCTTCCACACCCGGGTCGAGGGCCGCGACTTCACGCAGACCGAGCAGCGCATCATCTTGCGCATTCTCGATATCGTGTTCGAGGCCTACACCAAGTCCTGGGAGCCGGTGTACCCGGTGGAGTTCGAGTACATCCGCTCGGAAATGAATACGCAGTTCGCCAACATCGCCACGCCGAACGAGGTGGTGGTGGCGTCCACCTTCACGGTGGAGCTCGGTTCGGTGTCGGGCCAGATCCACTTCTGCATGCCGTACTCGATGATCGAACCGATCCGCGACGCGCTGACCTCCTCGCTGCAGGGCGAGGCGCTGGAAGTGGACAAGCGCTGGATCCGCCTGATGACGCAGCAGATCCAGATCGCCGAGGTGGAACTGGTGGCGTCGCTGGGCACGGCCAAGGTGTCCTTCGACGAGATCCTGAACATGCGGGTGGGCGACATCATCCCGCTGAACATTCCGGCCAGCATCGAGGCGACCGTGGATGGCGTGCCCGTGCTGGACTGCACCTATGGCGTGCTGAACGGACAATACGCGTTAAAAGTAGAGAAATTGCTGGCGAACGCCGATAACACGAAGTAATACAGCGAAGTAACTGGAGAGAAATATGTCGGATAATCAAGACGATCAAAGCTTGGATGATGATTGGGGCGCTGCGATCGCCGAGCAGGCCAAGGCGGAAGCCGAAGCGCTGCAAAACCAGCAGGCCGCGCAGGCCGCCGTGTTCCAGGACTTTTCCAAGCAGCCGTCCAAGACCGAGACCCACAACGATATCGATTTCATCCTCGATATCCCGGTGCAGCTGACGGTGGAACTGGGACGTACCAAGATTGCCATCAAAAACCTGCTGCAGCTGGCGCAGGGCTCGGTGGTCGAACTGGACGGCCTGGCCGGCGAGCCGATGGACGTGCTGGTGAACGGCTGCCTGATCGCCCAGGGCGAGGTGGTGGTGGTGAACGACAAGTTCGGTATCCGCCTGACCGATATCATTACGCCTTCCGAACGCATCCGAAAACTGAATAAATGAAGCCTGCTTTCCCGTTTGCCGCGCCAGCGGCGGTCCTGGCCGCGCTGGCCGCAGCCGCCATGTTCGCCGGCGCCCCGGCGCTGGCGGCGCAAACCGCCTCCGGTTCGATTTCCTCCGCCAGCAAGCCTGCGGCCCAGCCCGACCCCGCCGCCTTGCCGGCCGCCGCAGCCCAGGCTGCGGGCGCCGCCGCCGTGGCGACCGCCGGCGTGGCGCCGCCGGCCGCTGCCGGCTCCGCCGCGCCCGCGCCTGACAGCGCCGCGGCCCCCGCATCCGCCCCTGCCGCAGTCCCAGCCACTACCGCGCCGACCGCCACGCCCGAGCAGCAGGCCGCGCTGGCCGGCGCCCGGCCGGCCCCGGCCACCGCCATCGATCCGGCGCAAGCGCCCACCGCCACCGGCAGCCTGCTGACCACCATCTTCTCGCTGATCCTGGTGCTGGGCCTGCTGATCGGCCTGGCCTGGCTGCTGAAGCGCTTCGGCCCGAAAACCATCACCGGCGGCGCGCACGTCAAGCTGGTCGGTGCGCTCAGCGTCGGCGCGCGCGAGCGCATCCTGGTGGTGGAAGTGGGCGGGCAATGGATAGTCGTGGGCGCCTCCCCCGGCCGCATGAACGCGCTGGCCACGCTGCCGCGCCCGGACGGCGCCGACGGCTTCGATGCCGGTACGGCTGCAGGCAACGCGGCATCCGGCGCGGCGCCAGGCGCCCTGCCCGGCGCCAACTTCGCCGAATGGTTCAAACAGACGATAGAAAAACGTAATGGCAAATAAGCAAGGCAAGTCCGCCGCTGTGCTGAAGTGCCTGCTTGCGGCGGGCCTGGCGGCCGTGCCGCTATGGGCCGGCGCCGACCCGACCGTTCCGGCCTTCACGGCCACCCCGGCCCCGGGCGGCGGCACCAACTACGGCCTGTCGCTGCAGACGCTGATCCTGATGACGGCGCTGACCTTCATCCCGGCCGCGCTGCTGATGATGACCAGCTTCACCCGCATCATCATCGTGCTGTCGCTGCTGCGCCAGGCCATGGGCACCCAGTCGGCGCCGCCCAACCAGGTAATGGTGGGGCTGGCGCTGTTCCTGACCCTGTTCGTGATGGGCCCGGTGCTCGACAAGATTTACGGCGAAGCCTATCTGCCGCTGCAGGAAAGCAAGATCACCATGCAGCAGGCGCTGGAAAAAGGCGCCGCGCCGCTCAAGTCCTTCATGCTCAAGCAGACCCGCCAGGCCGACCTGGCGCTGTTCGTCAAGCTGTCGCGCACGCCCGCGCTGCAGGGGCCGGAGGACGTCCCGCTGCGCGTGCTGATTCCTGCCTTCGTGACCAGCGAACTGAAGACCGCGTTCCAGATCGGCTTCGCCATCTTCATCCCCTTCCTCATCATCGACATGGTGGTGGCCTCGGTGCTGATGTCGATGGGTATGATGATGATGTCGCCGGCCGTCATTTCGCTGCCCTTCAAGCTGATGCTGTTCGTGCTGGTGGACGGCTGGCAGCTGCTGATCGGCTCGCTGGCCCAGAGTTTCTACTAGTGAAGGAGCGCCCATGACACCCGAAAGCGTCATGACGATGGGCCGCATCGCCATGGAGGTGACGCTGATGGTGGCCGCCCCCATGCTGCTGGTGGCGCTGGTGATCGGCCTGGTGGTGTCCATCTTCCAGGCCGCCACCCAGATCAACGAAGCCACGCTGTCCTTCATCCCCAAACTGGTGGGCGTGTTCGTGGCGCTGGTGGTGGCCGGGCCGTGGATGCTGTCGGTCATGCTGGACTATATGCGCAACGTCTTCACAGGCATTCCCGGCCTGGTCAACTGATGGCGGCGCACCCGTGATCACGCTGTCCACCGTCGAGATCAACACATGGATCGCTTCCCTGCTGTGGCCGCTCACCCGCATCCTCGGCTTGATTGCCGCCGCGCCCATCTTCGGCAACCGCAGCACGCCGCGCACCGTCAAGCTGGCGCTGGGCGTGCTGCTGGCCATGGTGATCGCGCCCACCGTGCCGGCCGTGCCCGCCGCCGACCCCATGTCCTACGCCGGCCTGCTGATCCTGGCGCAGGAATTGCTGATCGGGGTGGCCATGGGCTTTACCCTGCGCATCGTGTTCGCCGCTGTCGAGATGGCCGGCGAAATCAGCAGCCTGACCATGGGCCTGGGCTTCGCCACCTTCTTCGACCCCAACACCCAGGGCCGCTCGTCGGCCATCAGCCAGTTCCTGGCGCTGCTGGCCACGCTGGCCTTCCTGTCGGTGAACGGCCACCTGGTGCTGCTGTCGGCGCTGGCCGAAAGCTTCCAGACGCTGCCGGTGTCCGGCATTCCGATTGCCGGCAGCGGCTTCAAGCACGTGGCGGACTGGGGCGGACGGGTGTTCAGCGCCGGCATGCAGCTGGCATTGCCCATCGTGGCGGCGCTGCTGATCATCAACGTGGCCTTGGGCATCCTGACCAGGGCGGCGCCGCAGCTGAACCTGTTCGGCATCGGCTTCCCGATCACGCTGGGCATCGGCTTCCTGGTGCTGGCCATGGTCCTGCCCTATATGGCCACGCCGCTGCAGAAGCTGTTCAACCAGGGCATAGAGAGCGCGCGGCAGTTTCCACGCAACTGGGCCGACCGCGAGCCGCGGCCGCCGGCGCCGCCGGCGCCGTTAAAACAAGCGCCGGGGCCGGCTGTCAATTCGCTGCCGGGCTGATTAGCTGATGAAGTTAAACAGCGACAAGCCCGTCAGCGTCTTGTAGGACTTCTGCGCCGCTTCCAGGTTGATCTGCTGCTGGGTGAACAGGGAAATGGCCTGGATGGTGTCCACTTCCATCAGGTTGGACAGGGTGGTGGCGTACTGGATGTTCAAGTCCTCGCCCGAGCTGTCCAGGTAGTCCAGCTCCTTCATGCGCGCGCCCACCGAGGCGCGCACCGCCAGCAGGTTGTCCGTCGCATTGTCGATGTTCGAGTTGGCCTGGTTCAGCGCATTGGTCAGCCGCGCCTGGCCCGCCGCGCCCTCGCCGTTCACGCGCAGCGCCTTCAGCATGTCCTGCATGGTCTCGAACACGGACTTCTTGTCGCTCGGGTCGACCGTGAAGCTGTCCAGGTCGGCCGGGTCGCCCTTGATCTCGAACTGCAGGCCGTCGAAGTTGATGCTCTTGCCGCTGGTGTAGGGAATCGGGTCGGCCGGGTCCGGCGCCGGCGGCACCGGCACGCCCAGCGTCAAGTCCATCACCGTGTAGGTGGTCACCTTGGGCACGCCCGGCGTGGCGGGCACCACCGTGAAGTTGATGGCGTACTGGTGGCCGGTGAGCGCGCTGGGGTCCGTTACCGCGCCCGGGGAAATGATGCCGGTGCCGCCACGGTCGTAATTGGCGGGATCGACGCCGGTCTGGAACTTGCTGTTGCCGGTGACGTTGTTCTCGAAGATGGCGCTGCCCGAATCGCTGATGCTGACCTTGCGCGACGAACCGATCTGCAAGGTGCGCTCGCCCTGGTCGCCCTGGTAGGTGGCGCCGGTGCCGTTCAGCGTGAACGGAATGCTGTCCTTGAAACCGGAGAAGATGTAGCCGCCCGAGCCGTCCGCCGTGTTGGCCATGCCCAGCAAGTCCTGCAAGCGCCCTTCCAGCTCCACCGCCAGCGATTCGCGGTCCTTGTTGGTCAGCGAACCGGCGCCGGCCTTGACGGCCAGCTCCTTGATGTCCTGGTACAGCGAAGTGACCGAGGTCAGCGCCACTTCCTCCTGCGACAGCGAAGCGCGCGCGTTGGCGCGGTTGGTGGCCAGCTGGGTGTTGATCGATTGCGACTGCGTCACTTCCAGCGCGCGCGCCGAGGCGATCGGGTCGTCGGCCGGGGTCAGCACGCGGCGCCCGGTGGCCAGCTGCTGCTGGGTCTTGGCGATGGCCGACTGCAGCGTGCCCAGCTGGCCCACGCCGTTGTCGAAGATGGTCTTGGAACTGATGCGCATGCTCATGATTGCATTTCCTTGCGATGTCTTTAGCGGCCCAGGCCCAGCAGCGTGTCAAACAGCGTGCTGGCGATCTGCATCACCTTGCCGGACGCCTGGTAAGCCTGCTGGTAGCGCAGCAGGTTGGCCGCTTCCTCGTCCAGGTTGACGCCGGAAACGGCTTGCTGCGCGTTCGAGGCTTGCTTGACCGCCGCCTCCGCCGCGCTGGCGCCTATCATCGTTTCGCTGGTCTTGTTGCCGACGAAGTTGACCATGGACGCGTAGGCGCTCTGGAACGTGGTTTTGCCCCCGTTCAGGATGTTCTTGGCCTGCAGGTCGCCCAGCAGCGCGCCGTTGCGGTTGTCGCGCGTGCCGCCGGTATTGGGCGCCACCGAGAAAGTGTCGCCGTTGCCCGGCGCGCCGCTGATGGCGATGTTGATGCCGCCGAAACTGATGCTGGCGCCGTCGGTGTAGGGCACGTTGGTGCCGGCCGGATAGGTGGTGCTCACGCCGTTGGCCGTCACCACCACGTCCTGCGTGGCCGGGAAACCGCTCAGCTCGCCGGTCGCCGAATCGTAGGTCAGCGTCACCGGCGCGGTCAGCGGATTGCCGGGCGTCAGGTAGTTGGCGTCGACCGTGCCGGGCGTGATCTTGCCGTTGCCGGTGTTGGCCAGCGGCGCGTTGGTGACGATGGGCGCGGCCAGCGCGATCTTGCCGACGTCGGTCAGCGCCACCTTGAAGTCGGACGCGGCCTGGAAGGTCGGGCGCACCTGGAAGTGGTCGCCCGTCTCGGGCGTGCCGGTCAGCGTATACTCCACGCCGTCCACCATTTGCGGACCGGTGGTCTGCGGGAAAGTCAGGATCGTGGCCTGGCCGTCCGAGGCGCGCGTCAGCACGTAGTTGGTGCCGTCATAGTTGAGGTCGTAGTCGCTCGAGGTCAGCGCGCTGGCGTCCTTGACCACGCCGCTTACCACCGCCGTGCTGAGCTCGGAGTTGCGGCTGTCGACGCCGATGTAGGCGTTGATGTCGGCAAAGAAATTGCCGCCCAGGTCGCCATTGCGGTCCTGGCCCAGCTTGTGCTGCGCATTGAAGCTGGCGGCCAGCCCGGCGGCCACCTGGCCCAGTTCGTTCTGCGCGCGGTCCAGCGCGCCGCTGCGGAATTCCAGCAGCCCGCCCAGCTGGCCGCCGCTCAGCGCGCCTTCCGGCAGCGGGGAAATCTGGTTGCCGGTGCTGTAGCCAACCGTCACGCGGCTGACGTCGGTCAGCGAGGTGGTGGTGGCCAGTTCGAAGTTGCGGTTGCCGATCACCAGCGGCTGGCCGGTGCCGATCGACACGGTCAGCGTGTTGGAATCGCCCTTGACCACGTTGACCTTGACCAGCTTGTTCAGTTCGCTGATCAGCTGGTCGCGCTGGTCCAGCAGGTCGTTGGGCGCCTTGGACGGGTCCACCGTCAGGCCGGCGATGTCGTTGTTCAGCTTGCCGATCTGCTCGGCATAGGAATTGATCTGCGTGACGGTGGCCGTGATCTGGCTGTTGACGCCGGCGCTGATCTCGTTGAGGCGGTCATTCAAGCCCTGGAAGCGCGCCGCCAGCGTGTTGGCGGTCGACAGCATGGCGCTGCGCGAGGCGTCGGTGGCGGCGTTGGCGGTGGCGTCCTGCACCCCCTTGAAGAAGTCCTGCAGCGCCGGCGACAGGCCGGAGGTGCTGTCGGCCAGCAAGTTGTCGATCTGGCTGATCTGGGCGTAAAAGCCGTTCAGGCTGGCCGCCTTGGTTTCCGCGCCCAGCAACTGCTTGGTCAGGAAATCGTCGTACTGGCGCTTGATCTGGGTGACCTCGGTGCCGGTGCCGATGAAATAGCCGCCGCTGCCCTGGGGCTGGGTGTTGGACTGGACCACGGTCTGGCGGCTGTAGCCGGGCACGTTGGCATTGGCGATATTGTGCCCGGTCGTGGACAAACCGACCTGCGCTGCCAATAAACCGCTTTTGCCGATGCTGAGAAGACTCATGGTGAAATACTTTCGTTATATGGTTAGTCTACGGCAGCGGCCGCCAAAACTTGAAATACGCCCCGGCAACAGTGCGCCATTTGTTGTTCTTTAGCATTCCTTGCGTATTCATTAAGCAAGGGATTGCTTGATAATCCGGGTCAGCTTGCTGGCGTATTGCGGGTCGGTGGCATAGCCGGCCTTCTGCAGACCGTGCGCGAACTTGCTGGCGTCGCCGGCGCTGGCCAGCACTTTTTCATAACGGGGGTTATTGGTCAGCAACTTCGCGTAATCCTTGAAGCTGTCGGCATAGCTGTCGTAGGCGCGGAAGCGTTCGACGCGCTGCTGCGGCTTGCCGTTGACGTACTCGGTGGTGACGGCCTCGACCGTTTTGCCTTTCCAGCCCGGCCCGGCCTTGATGCCGAACAGGTTGTTGCTGTTGCTGCCGTCGCGGCCCTTGATCTCGCGCTTGCCCCAGCCGCTCTCCAGCGCCGCCTGGCCCAGCATGAACTTGGCCGGAATGCCGGTGGCCTTGCTGGCCTCGTCCGCGTGGCTGCCCAGCTTGGACTGGAAGGCGCGCACATGGGCCGCCTGCGAACCCTTGCCGCTGTCCATGGCGGCGGCGCTGCCGCCCGGCACGTCGGCCTGGCTGGCGGCCCGGTTGGCCGCCGCCGTGCCGCCGGCCGCCTCGATGGCGCGCTGCAGCCTGGCCGCCGCCGCCGCGCTGGCCAGGTTGCCGGCGTTGGGAATGCCGGACGCGTCCGACGCGGCCGGCTCGGCGCCTAGCGCCAGCGCCTGCTCGTTCTGTTGCGACAGCTGCCGCACCAGCACGTCGGACAGGCCGATGCCCTTTTTGGCCAGGTTCTGGCTGGTCTGCTGGTCCAGCATGGAGGTGAACATCTTGCTCTGCTGGTTGTCCAGCATGCCCTCGCCCGGCGACGCGTCGCGCATGCTCTTCATCATCATGTTGATAAACATGGCCTCGAACTGGGTCGCGGCGCCCTTCAGCGCGTCCCTGGAACCGCTGCCGGCGTCGCGCCGCAGCGCGGCGGCGCTCTTGACGTCGGCCGCCAGCGTGTTGTTCAGGTCGTTCGCGGGCAGCGTGGGGCTCTGGCGTATCATGGCGGCGTCCTCAAATGATCTCGAGTTCGGCGCGCAGCGAGCCGGCGGCCTTCATCGCTTGCAGGATGGCCAGCAAGTCCTGCGGCGAGGCGCCGATGGCGTTGAGCGCCTTGACCACGTCGGCCAGCTGGGCGCCGCCTTTGACCATCATGACCTTGCCGGCATCCTTCTTGATGTCGATATTGGCCGTCTGGGTAACCACGGTCTGGCCGCCGGACAGCGGCCCGGGCTGGCTGACCTGCGGGTCGGTGGACACCGACACCGTCAGGTTGCCGTGCGAAATGGCGCACGTCTCGAGCGACACCGCCTGGTTCATCACAACCGAGCCGGTGCGCGCGTTCATGATGACCTTGGCGGCCATCTGGGCCGGGTTCACCTGCAGGTTTTCCAGCGTGCCGATGAAGGCCACGCGCTGGTCGCTGCTGGAGGGCGACTGCACCCGAATCACGCGGCCGTCCAGCGCATAGGCGATGCCGGCGCCGAACTTGTCGTTGATAGCGTCCACCACCCGGCTGGCGGTGGAAAAATCGGTGCTGTGCAGTTCCAGCCGGATCTGGTTGCCCTCGCCCAGCGAGTTCGGCACGGCGCGCTCGACGGTGGCGCCGCCGGAAATGCGGCCCACGCTCAAATGGTTGACCACCACCGAGGTGCCGCCCGACTGCGCGCCGACGCCGCCCACCAGTACGTTGCCCTGCGCCATGCCGTACACCTGGCCGTCGGCGCCCTTCAGGGGCGTCATCAGCAGGGTGCCGCCGCGCAGGCTTTTCGCGTTGCCCATGGAGGACACGGTCACGTCCATCAGCTGGCCCGGCTGGGCGAACGCCGGCAGCGAGGTGGTCACCATCACGGCCGCCACGTTCTTCAGCTGCAAGGTGTTGGCGGCCGGCAGGGTGATGCCCATCTGCTGCAGCATGGACATCACGGTCTGCACCGTAAACGGGGTCTGGGTGGTCTGGTCGCCTGTGCCGTCCAGGCCGATCACCAGGCCATAGCCCATCAGCTGATTCTGGCGCACGCCGGCCACGCTGGCCAGGTCTTTGAGGCGCTCGGCGCGGGCGGCCGGCGCGGCGCCGGCCAGCAGGGCCAGCGCGGCAACGGCGGCGGCGAGGAGTCGGGTAGTGTTTTTCATGATCAGAACGGCAGCACGCTGAGGAAGAAGCGGGCCGCCATGGAGTTCATTTCCGCGCGGTCGATCTTGGCGCTGGTGCGGTATTCCACGCGCGCGTCGGCCACGGCGGTCGAGGCCACGGTGTTGCCGGTGCCGATGGTGTCCGGGTTGACCATGCCGGAGAAGCGGATGTACTCCACGCCCTTGTCCAGCGCGATCTGCTTTTCGCCGGCCACGATCAGGTTGCCGTTCGGCAGGACCTCGACCACGGTGGCGCCCATGGTGCCGGTGAAGGTGTTGCTGGCGCTCTGGCTGGCGTTGTCGGCGAACTTGTTGTCGGCGGCGGCGGTAATCTGGCTGCCAAAAGTGCCGGCCAGCTGGCCCGGGGCCTTGAAGTTGATGCTGCCGGACTTGCCGCCGGCGCTGGCGCCGTTCTTGCCGGCCGAGGTGCGCTCGGTGATGACGATGTTGATCACGTCGCCCACCAGGCGTGCGCGGCGGTCTTCGAAATGCGGGCGGTAAGCCTGCGCCTGGAAGATGGCGCCGTTGCTGGGCGCGGCCATTTGCGCCTGCGTCAGCGGGCGCGCGGTGGTCTCGCCTTGCACGATGGAGGTCGGCGCGGTGCCGCAGCCGGCCAGCGCCAGGCCGGCCGCTGCCATGATGGGGAGGAGTGCTTTCATCGCGGTATTCCTTTGCTTACAGCTGCGACAGCTTGGCCAGCATCTGGTCCGACGTGGTGATGGCCTTGCTGTTGATTTCGTAGGCGCGCTGGGTCTGGATCATATTGACCATTTCCTCGACCACGTTGACGTTCGAGGTTTCCACATAGCCCTGCAGGATCACGCCGGTGCCGTTGGTGCCGGGCGTGTTGTTCTGCGCCGCGCCGGAGGCGCCGGTTTCCACGTACAGGTTCTCGCCCTTCGACTCCAGGCCGGTGGGGTTGATGAAGGTGGACAGCTGGATCGAGCCGATCTGCTGCGCGGCGGTCTGGCCCGGCAGGGTGACTGACACCGTGCCGTCGCGGCCCACGGTGATGCTGTTGGCGTTGGCGGGGATGGTGATGGCTGGCTGCAGCACGAAGCCGCTGGAGGTCACCATCTGGCCGTTGCTGTCGCGCTGGAAGGAGCCGTCGCGGGTGTAGCCGGTGGTGCCGTCGGGCAGCAGCACGTTGAAGAAGCCGTTGCCGTTGACCATCAGGTCTTTATCGTTGCCGGTCGCTTGCGGGTTGCCCTGGGTATGGATGCGCTCGATGGCCACCGGGCGCACGCCGGTGCCGACCTGCATGCCCGACGGCAGCTGCGTCTGCTGCGACGATTGCGCGCCGGGCTGGCGCACGTTCTGGTACAGCAAGTCCTCGAACACGGCGCGCGACTTCTTGAAACCGTTGGTGCTGACGTTGGCCAGGTTGTTGGCAACCGTGTCCATCGCGGTTTGCTGCGCTTCCATGCCGGTCTTGGCTATCCACAGCGATCGTATCATTTGCTTTCTCCCTTAATGGCGTGGCAGCCGAGGCTTTTTCCACGTCACCATTATGCAGGGGGCAGCGTTAAGTCAAAGCGAGGATCTGGGTGGCTTTCGCGGCGTTATTCTCGGCATTCTTCAGCAAGCTCATTTGCATGTCGAACTGGCGCCCGAGCGAAATCATGTTGACCATGGCGTCCACCGGGTTGACATTGCTGCCTTCCAGCGCGCCGTCCACCAGGCGCACGTTGACGTCGGCCGCGGCCGGCAGGCCGCTGCTCTGGCGGAACAGGCCGTCGTTGCCGCGCTCCAGGCCCTTGGTCTCCGGATTGACCAGCTTGATGCGCCCCAGCACGTTGGCCGGGCCGGGCTTGGTCTGGCTGGTGTCGATCGAGCTGACGGTGCCGTCGGAAGCGATCGCCACCTCGCTTTGCGGCGGGATCGCGATCGGGCCGTTCTCGCCCATCAAGGTCTGGCCGCTGGTGGTTTGCAGCAAGCCGTTTTCGCTCACCTTCAGGCTGCCGTTGCGGGTGTAGGCCTCGGTGCCGTCGGACGCCTGCACCGCCATCCAGCCCTCGCCGCGCAAGGCCACGTCGAGCGCGCGCCCGGTGGTCTGGATCGGCCCGGCGCGGAAATCCGCGCCGACGGTGGAATCGACCACGAAGGTGCGGGTCGGCAGCCCCTCGGACTGCACCGGCACCGCGCGGAACGAATCGAGCTGGGCGCGAAAGCCGGTGGTGGTGGCGTTGGCCAGGTTGTTCGACGCGGTGGCCTGCTGCTCCAGCACATGCCTGGCGCCGGTCATGGCGGTGTAGACGAGGCGGTCCATGGCTTGCCTTCCTATTAACGCAGGTTGACCAGCGTCTGCAGCACCTGGTCCTGGGTCTTGATGGTCTGCGAGTTGGCCTGGTAGACGCGCTGCGCGGTGATCATGTTGACCAGTTCGGCCGTCAGGTCCACGTTCGAAGTTTCCACCGAGGCCGAGCGCAGCTGGCCGTTGCTGCCGGTGCCCGGCGTGCCCACCTGTGGCGTGCCGGAGGCCGAGCTCTCCGCCCAGGCATTGTTGCCCAGCGGCGTCAGCCCGTCCGGGTTGGCGAAGTTGACCAGCACGATCTGGCCCAGCGGACGCGACTTGCCGTTGCTGTACTGGCCCAGGATCACGCCGTCGGCGCCGGCCGCGAAGCGCTCCAGGTGGCCGGACGAGTAGCCGTCCTGGGTGGACGCCTTTTCGCTGGTGGCGGTGCCGTACTGGGTGGTACCGGTAAACGAGGTTTCAATCACCAGCGGCTCGACCGAGCCGGTGTCCGGGAACAGCGGCAGCGTGATGCTGAACGGCAGCGACTGGGCCGGGGTCAGCGCGGCCATCGCCGTGGTGTTGATCGAGCCTTTCTGGTCGAACACCAGGGTGCCCACCTTGCTGGCCGGCGCGCTGATGGCAGCGGCCAGCGCCGCGTTGATCTTGTCTGGATTGGTGCCGACAATCGCGCCGACGTCGGTCGGCGCGGTGTAGGCGGCCAGCAGCCTGGCGCTCTGCGCCGGCGTGACGTTGGGCACGGCGTCCAGCGCCGCCTGCATCAAGGCGCCGGCGGCGGCCGAGTAGGCGGTGTTGGCGTCGGCGATCTGGACCGGATCGCCGGTCTGCACCGCAGCCTGGTAGGCGTCGCGCAGCGGCTTGAGGGTGGCGTCGTTGTTGACCACGGCTGCCACTGCCGCCGCCGCCTGCTCGACGCCGTCGCTGGCCACGTACACGTCCCAGGTGTTGGCGTCGGTCTTGACGTAGAACGTCGACATCACGTGCGGATTGCCCAGGCTGTCGTAGACGTCCAGCACGGTCTGCTTGTTGTAGGTCAGCGGGTCGAGCGCGTTGAACGGTACCTTTTCCGGCACCTTGCTGCGCGAGTCCAGGTTCAGCTCGAAGTTGGCCTTGGTGGTTTCCACCGGCACCAGGTCGGCGGTGTCGATCTTGATCGGGCCCGGCGCGCCCTGCAGCACCACACCGTCCTTGGTCACAGGATAGCCGGTCAGCGCATTGCCCTGGGCGTTGATGATGGTGCCGGTCTTGTCCAGCTGGAACTGGCCGTTGCGGCTGTACTGCACGCCGCCGCTGGGCGTGGTGGTGCGGAAGAAGCCGCCGCCGTTGATGGAGATGTCGAGCGGGTTGTTGGACGTTTCGATATTGCCCTGCGTGAATTGCTGCGCCAGGCGCGACACCGACACGCCGATACCGGCGTTGTTGCCGCTCACGCCGTTCAGCGAGTTGGCGTACAGGTCGGCGAATTGCGCCTGCGAGCCTTTGAAACCCACGGTGCTGGCGTTGGCGATGTTGTTGCCGATGACGTCCAGCGATTTGGCTGCGGCGTTCAGGCCGCTGAGTCCTTGTTGGAACATGATTTCCCCTATGCGGTGGTGGGTGACAAAGTAATTACAGGATTTGCTTGATGTCGGACATGCTCAGCTGGCCCGAGGTGGGCACGTTGAGCTTGACGCCGCCGGCGCCGGTGGACACGCTGGCCACCACGCCGAACTGCAGGCCCAGCGCGTCTTTCAGCACCTTGCCGCCGGAGCGCGCTTCGACGCTGAACACGTAATTGCCGTTGGGCAGGGTCTTGCCGTCTGACGTCTTGCCGTCCCAGGTAATGGGCAGGGTGCCGGCCGGCTGGTCTTCCAGCTGGATGGTGTCCACTTCCTTGCCGGCGGCGGTCTTGATGACGATATTCACCGTATCGGCCGGCGTGCCCAGGTCGATGCCCAGGATGGCCTTGCCGTCAGCCAGGCCGACGTTCTTGCCCTCGGACAGCACGCCGTGGTTGATCATGCCGGCCGCCTGCACGCTCTCGGCCGACTGGTAGCTCGACTTGAGCGACTCCAGCGTGGTGTTCAGCTTGTTGACGCCGGTCACCGTCGACAGCTGCGCCAGCTGGCTGGTGATCTGCGCATTGTCCAGCGGGCTCATCGGGTCCTGGTTTTTCAGCTGGGTGACCAGCAGGGTCATGAACTTGTCGGTGTCGGCCTGCACGCTGTCGGTGGCGACGGCCTTTTTCGGGTTGACGGCGTTCAGCAGCACGTCGCTGACGGGCGCGGCGGTGGTGGCGGCGGTAGGCATCGATTTCTCTCTTGTTTAAATGGGCTTATTGACCGATGGTCAGCGTTTTCAGCAGCAGGGACTTGGCCGCGTTCATGGTTTCCACGTTGGTCTGGTAGGAGCGCGACGCCGACAGCATATTGACCATCTCGTCCACCACGTTCACGTTGGGCATGCTGACATAGCCCTTGTCGTCGGCCATGGGGTGCTTGGGGTCGTACACCTGCTTGAGCGGCGACGGATCTTCGATCACGCGCTGCACCTTGACGCCGGTGGACGCGCCGCCGTTGGCGGCCGGCTGCGCCTCGAACACCACCTGCTTGGCGCGGTAGGCCTCGCCGCTCGCGCTGGTGGCGCTGTCGGCATTGGCCAGGTTGCTGGCCACCACGTTCAGGCGCTGGGCCTGGGCGCTCATGGCCGAACCGGAAACGTTAAATATACTAAACAGCGACATGGTTATTGTCCTCCCTGGATCGCCGCCATCAATCCCTTGATCTGGGAATTGATCAGCGTAATGCCGGCTTCATAGCGCAGCGCGTTGTCGGCAAACTGGTTGCGTTCCACATCCATGTCCACCGTGTTGCCGTCCACCGCCCCCTGCACGATGCCGCGGTACTGCAGCGGCGTACCGTCCGGCAGCGTGCCAGCTCCTTGCTGGGGGACAGGGAAATGTTTCTGCGCCGTCGTCTTCAGCGGCTGGGATGCGCCGGCCATGGCGCTGGTCAGGGCGGCGGTGAAGTCGATGTCCTTGGCCTTGTAGTTCGGCGTGTCCGCATTGGCGATGTTAGACGCCAGCACGGTCTGGCGCTGCGAGCGCAGGCTCAGCGCCGTCTCGTTAAAGCGCATGAATTCGTCCAGTTTTCCTAACATCGCTACCTCCGGCCCACTTTCTATTGGTGACAGGATCGATGATACGGATGGGCATGGCGATCCGATCGCGCGAGCAGCCCCGGATTTGCCGTCTTATTCCCCGCTTCGGCCGCGCGCGCGCGGGCTATCATGGCCACATTCGAAGGGAACCGACCATGAAACGCACACTGTTGACCGCCATATTGATGCTGAGTGCCACGCTGGGCGCCGCCGCTGCCCAGGCCGTGGCCCAGCAGCCGGCCGCGCCGGCGCGCCAGGACCTGGGCGCCGTGCGCCAGGCCGTGGAGCAATTCCTGCAGACGCAGACGGTGGGACTGCCGGGCGCCGTCACGGTCAACGTGGGTGCCATCGACCAGCGCATGGCGCTGGCCCCCTGCCCCCAGCTGCAAGCCTTTTTCATGCCCGGCGCGCGCGCCTGGGGCAAGACCACGGTAGGGGTGCGCTGTGCGGCCCCTTCCGCATGGACGGTGTATATTCAAGCCAATGTGACGGTGCAGGCCGACTATGTGGCCAGCGCCGTGCCGCTGGCCCAGGGCCAGCCCATCGAGGCGGGCCAGCTGGTGCTGGTCAAGGGCGATTTGACAACATTGCCGGCCGGCATAGCCACCGACATCGGCCAGGTGGTCGGCCGCAGCGCCGGCGTGTCGCTGGCGGCGGGCACGCCGATGCGGCTCGACACGCTGCGCAGCAAGCAGGTCATCACGGCCGGCCAGCTGGTGCGGGTGGTGTCCGGCGGCGCCGGTTTCCGCGTGTCGGCCGAGGCCCGCGCGGTGGCGGCCGCGTCCGAAGGACAGATCGTGCAAGTGAGGACTGCCGGGGGGCAGCAGGTCAGCGGCGTGGCGAAAGCCGGGGGCCTGGTGGAGGTGGCGTTCTAATAACGCTAAAGTTTATGATCACGGCGCCGTTAATTACTCAGATCCCGGGGTTTTTATGCCCCAAACAGATGAGGATATTGCTGTGAAAATTAACGACTCAGTCAAGAGCACGCCTGGCCTGCCGGCCTCGCCTGCCACCAGCACCACCGCGCGCGGCGCCGACAAGGCCAGTAGCGCCCCGATCAGCACCGACAGCGTGAAACTGTCGGCACAGGGCCAGGCCATGGCCGCCAGCAGCGCCAGCGGCAGCAGCGCCGTGTTCGACACGAAAAAAGTAGAACGCATCAAGCTTGCGATTGCCGATGGGCAATTCCAAGTCAATTCCGAAAAAGTGGCGGACGGCTTGCTGGAAACAGTCAAGGATCTGCTGCACTCACGTAAAAGATAGGTAAACCATGTCCTCCGTCTCCCCCATGTCCAGTCTGCGCGAAGAACAGCGCGTCATCACTGCCCTGCTGGAAGTGTTGAAGCAGGAACAGCAGCAGCTGGTGGCGGCGGACATCGATGGCCTGACGGAACTGACGCCACGGAAGTCTTCCCTGGTCAACGATATGGCCGTGCTGGCCAGCCAACGCCACAACGCGCTCGGCGCGGCAGGCTACAAGGCGGAAGAAGCCGGCATGGAAGCGTGGCTGGCCGCCAGCGGCGACCCGGAAGCGGCCCCGCTGTGGGCCCAGGTACTGGACCTGACGCGCGAAGCCAAAGAACTGAACCGCCTGAACGGCACCCTCATCAGCAAACACCTGAGCCACACCCAAGGCGCGCTGCAAGCGCTGCGGCCCCAGGCGCAAGGCAATTTCTACGGCCCCAGCGGCCAACCCACGACGGCCAACCCGCGCCGCGGCTTCCTGGCAGGTTGACAGGCGTCAATCTTCATTTGGAACAACGTTGCATTTAATGCAAACTATTGCATAATGCAACCATGCACACACATACCTGCCTTGCCGCCAGCGTCCTGACGCTGAACTTTGCCGCAGCGCTAGCGGCCACGCCCACATCCCAGGCCGCCGCGCCGTCCGTCACTGCCGCGCTCGACGGCGAGCGCCTGGGGCTGTACGACGGCAGCCAGTTCCGCTACGACGACGGCGGCTGCGGCGGCTGCGCGCCCAAACAGGCGCTGTGGTATTTCCAGGGGGAAGGCCTGGCCGTGCCGCGCCGGCCGGCCGGCCCGGCCACCACCAGCCCCGTTCCGGCCCCGGACGCTTCGCCCGCCCTGCCGGACCTCGTTTGGCTGGGCGCGCCTCAGTTGATCCGGCAGGCCACGCTGGCGCCGTCCGGCCGTACTCTGCAGGCGCCCGGCGCGGCGCCGCTGGCCATGCAACTGGCGCCCAGGATCGCTTCCAACCGCTCCTATTTCAATGCCGGCAGCCTCGACTTCTTCCGCCAGCGCGACGTGCGCGTGCGCGGCACGCTGCGCGACGTGGCAGGCAAGCCGACCTTCGAAGCGCGCACCATCTGGCCGCGCGACTTCGTCATCGACGCGGCGTCCATGCGCCGCCAACCGCTCAGTGCCGGCGACAGCCTGGCCGGCTTCGTGCGCCACGAAAACGGCGGTGCGCGCAGCGCTTACGCCACGCGGCTGATCTGGGAACGCCAGCCCGGCGCCCAGCGCGACTGGCGCGGCAAGCCGGTGCTGGCCGTCGTGCTGAACGGCGCCCAGGGCGACGACGACGAAGCCTACGGCGGCCACTTCGCTGTCGCGACCGGCCGCATGGGCCGCAACGGCGAATGGGCCGACTGGATGGTAAACAATTTCTACAACCTGGACAGCTACAGCGAGAAAGGCGTGATCGCGTCCATGGTGCCGATGGATAACTACCTGATGGACCTGAACAGCGGCCAGCAATACTACCGGCCGTCGACCATGCTGGTGGCGGTGCTGCGCGACGCGCGCACCGCGCAAGCCTTCCAGGGCAGCATGCAGGACACCTTCCGCCGCTTCTACAGGCACGACTTCCGCTACCGCCACGCCGCCGCCAACTGCGCCGGCATCAGCGTGGACGTGTTCAAGGGCCTGGGCTGGCAGCTGCCCGAGCAGGGCCCGACCAGCCGCCTGAAGGCGCTCGGCGCTTACGGCTACAAGGCCGCCAAGGACATGAGCCTGGCCAGCGGCCACAAGGCCTACGACTATTTCACCGAGGAACAGACCCGGCTCTACCCGGCGGTGGCATTCGCCGCGCTGGGCCAGGATTTGCTCAAGCTGCTCGGCGGCGGCCCGCAGGAACGCGCGCTGAGCCCGTACGAGCGCCAGCTGCAGGAGGACGTGGAAGCGCTGGTGCTGGTGCGCATCCCGCAGGTGCCGTCCAGCCGCGCGTTCGGCTCGGCGCCGGTGTTTTCCATAGACGAGTACCTTGCGCGCGCGCCGCAGGACGAGTCGCAGTGGCAGATCGTGCCGGTGCCGCCGCGCCCCTTCCCGCCCGAGCTGCGCGAGGGGCCGGCGCTGGCAGAAGAAAGCGCCCTGCCCGTCCCTGCCCCGGTGGGCGGTTTGCTGCTGGGCGTGGCGGGCGTGGGCGCCGGCTGGCACTGGCGGCGACGCAAAAACAGCCGCAGGGAGGCTTGGCAGCGCGCCGCGCCGGCGTAGCCGCACCGCTGGCCGCTTGCGCGGTGCGCGCCAGCGCTACGGCGGCGGCGCCGGGGCCGGCGGCGCGGTCGGCACTTCCGTGGACGGGTCGGGAATGCCGGACAGGATGGTGACCGCCACGCGGCGGTTGCGGGCGCGTCCGTCCGGCTGGTCGTTCGGCGCCACCGGGTGGTTGTCGGCATGGCCCACCGCCGTCAGCCGCGACGGCGCCACGCCGGCGTCGATGAACAGGCGCACCACGGCGCCGGCGCGCGAGGCCGACAGCTCCCAGTTGGACGGGAAATTGTTGTTGCGGATGGGCTGGTTGTCGGTGTGGCCTTCCACCTGCACCGCGTGCGGGTCCTCCTTCAGCAGCACCGCCACCGCCTGCAGCGCTTCGCGCGATTCGCTGGTCAGCACCGCCGCACCGGGATCGAACAGCACGCTGGCGTTGATCTCCACGCTCACGCCGCGGCTGTTCTGCGTCACCCGCACCTTGCCTTCCTTGACCAGCGGCGCCAGCGTGGACAGCAGGTCCTGCGCCAGCCTGGTCATCTGCTCCTTTTCCTTGCGCAGCAGCTCGGTGCGCCGGCGCAGCGCGGGATTGGGAATCGGCAGGTTCTGCACCTGGGTGTTGATGGGCTTGGCCGCGCCCTGGCCGCCGAAGGCGTCGCCCAGCGCGTCCGAGAAGATCTTGTACTTGCCGGTGTTGACGGCGGCGATCGAATACATCACCACGAAAAAGGCGAACAGCAGGGTGATGAAGTCGGCGTAGGAGATCAGCCAGCGCTCGTGGTTCTCGGCCTCGTCGTCGAATTTCCTGCGCGCGCGGCGTTCCATGTCAGTGGTACTCGCGCAGCAAGGTGGCGATGCGCTCGTCGATCACGCGGCTGTGGTCGCCCGTGGCGATGTCGTAGAACACGGCGGCGGCGATTTCCTGCTGGTGCACGTGCTGCGTGACGATGTTCTTCAGCTTGTTGGCGATCGGATAGAAGAACAGGTTGGCCATGCCCACGCCGTAGATGGTGGACACGAAAGCGATGGCGATACCCGAGCCCAGCTTGGCCGGATCGGCCAGGTTTTCCATCACCTGGATCAGGCCCAGCACGGCGCCCAGGATGCCGATGGTGGGCGAATAGCCGGCCGCCGATTCCCAGATCCGCACCGCCTGGCGCTCGGCGGTCTCGTAGGCCGTGATTTCGGTGTCGAGCAGGTTGCGCAGCTTGTCCGGGTTGATGCCGTCGACAATCAGGCGCAGGCCCTTGACGTTGAACTTGTCTTTCGACACCAGCATGTGGCGCTCCAGCGCCAGCATGCCGTCGCGCTTGGCGGTGGCGTTCCAGGCGCCGATTTCGCGCGCCAGCGAGATGCGCGTGTCCGGCGGCGGCGCCACGATCCACTTGGCCATGCGCAAGCCGCGCACAAAGGTGGCCGGCTTGGTCTGCAGCAGCACCGCGCCCAGGGTGCCGACCACCACGATGGCGAACGCGGCCGGCTGGAGCAGCGAGCTCAGCTTGCCCCCCTCCAGGCCCTGGCCGACCAGCACCCCGGCCACGCCCAATATCAATCCTGCTATGCTGGCCCAGTCCATGCCTGCTCCCGTAACGAGGCGCGCAGCCGCGCTACCGCTTGCGTATGCAGCTGCGATACGCGTGATTCGGACACGCCCATGACGGCGCCAATTTCCTTCAAGTTCAATTCTTCCTCGTAGTACAAGCCCATCAGCATCTTCTCGCGCGGCGGCAAGGCGTCGATGGCGTCGATCACGGCCTGGCGGAAGTCGGTGTCGAGCAGCGCGCGCAGCGGGTCGGCGTCCTCGTCGCTGTGGAAGCGGTCGAGGAAGCTCTCGCCGCCGTCGTCGTCGCGGAAGTCTTCGTAATAGATCAGCTGGTGGCCGCCGCCCTCGGACAGCATTTCCTGGTAGTCGGCCAGCGACAGCTTGAGCGACTTGGCCACTTCCGATTCGCTCGGCGGACGGCCCAGGCGCTGCTGCAGGGTGGCCATCGCGGTTTCGATCTTGCGCATGTCCTGGCGCATGCTGCGCGGCATCCAGTCGCTGTTGCGCAGCTCGTCGAGCATGGCGCCGCGGATGCGCATCACGGCATAGGTTTCAAACTGGGCGCCGTGGGTTTCTTCGTAGCGGTTGATAGCATCGAGCAAGCCGATCATGCCGGCCTGGACCAGGTCATCCACTTCCACGCTGGGTGGCAATTTGGCCTTCATATGGTGGGCCAGCCGCTTTACCAGCGGCATGTGCTCCGTCAGCAGCGAGTTCTTGTCCGCTTTCCCTTTGGCCGTGTACATATCGTTTCTAGTTTTTCTCAGACGCTAAAATGGTTGCTACTCCCCGTACGGAATTGAGGCGCACCGGCCAGCGCCAGACGGCCTGCCAGTTGCCGGAACGCGACCGATGCACCGGCCAGAGGAAAGGCATCGACCACCGCGCGCCCCAGGCGCGCCGCGCGCTGCAAGTACTCATCGGCCGGCACCGAACCCATGGAAACCAGGGTGACGGCCAGGTATCGGCTTGCCGCTTGCGCCATATTATCGTAAACCACCTTGGCTTCGGCCTCCGATGCGCCCGTGACCACGATGCCGAAGGGCCGGCGGCCCAGTTCGTGGTTCAGCCGCTTGATCATGCTGTAGGCGTTCTTGATCGAGGTGGCGCTGTTCGACACCTGCACCACGATGTCGGAACTGGCCATCACCGGCACCGGGAACGCCTCGCCGTCGAACTCGCCGTCCACGATCACCAGGCCGGTCTGCTTGGCCAGCACGTCGAAGGCCTTGGCCAGGCGGCGCGTCTCGTCCGGACCGGAGCGGGCCACGCCGCGTGTCATCGATACCACACCGAAGCCCTGCGGCACCTGGTGGATCACCTGGTTCAGGCCGCATTCCTGGCGCGCCACGTCCAGCAGGCTGGCGCCGTCGTCCACGCCCAGGCGGGAAGCGACGCCGTGCGCGCTGGCGCAGGCGTCCACCAGCAGCACGTCGTTGCCGGCGCGCGCCAGCGAGGCGCCCAGGTTGACCAGCATGGCGCCCTTGTCGTCCTGCGGGGTGGCGGAAAGGAAGGTGACGATGCGCGGCTGCGGGCCAGCCAGCATGCGGCGCAGGCCTTCGGCCTGGTCGAAATCGAAGTTAGCCAAGGCGCACCTCGCGCAGGCCGATGTCGTTGGCGGCGTAGCCGGCGGCGGCCATCACCAGCGGCAGGTCGCTGTCGGCGTACTGGCCGGCGGCGGCGCCCTGCTTGAGGCGGAAGGCGCGCTCGATCAGCGCGGCCGGGTCGGCCAGGTGCAGGTCTTCCGGCACCCGCTGGCCGCTCGAGACGTAGAACATATTCAGTTTCTGGCGGATCACCACGTCCAGCAGGTTGCCGATGGAGGCGGCCTCGTCCAGCTTGGTCATGATGCAGCCGGCCAGGCCGCTGCCCTGGTAGGCGCGCACCACTTCGTTCAGGGTTTCCTGGGTCGAGGTGGCGTTCAGGCACAGCAGGCGCTTGACGTTGGCGTCGGTGCCTTGCAGCATGGCCACCTGCTCGGCCACCATGTGGTCGCGCTGGCTCACGCCGACCGTGTCGATCAGCACCGTGTGCTTGTTCCGCAATTCCTTCAGGGCGATGCGCAGGTCGGCCTCGTCCTTGACCGAGTGCACCATCACGCCCAGGATCTTGCCGTAGATGCGCAGCTGCTCGTGGGCGCCGATCCGGTAGGCGTCGGTGGTGATCAGGGCCAGCTTGTCCGGGCCGTGGCGCATCACGCAGCGCGCGGCCAGCTTGGCGGTGCTGGTGGTCTTGCCGACGCCGGTGGGGCCGACCAGCGCGAACACGCCGCCCTGCTCGATCAGCGCGTCCTCGTTGGCGATGGCCGACAGGTTGCGGGTCAGCACGGTCTTAATCCAGCGCATGCTGTCGGCGGCGTCGCGGCCGGCCGGCAGCTTGTCGATCAGGTAGCGCGCCAGGCTGGCCGAAAAGCCGGCCGCCAGCAGTTCGCGCAGCACGGCGGCCTTCTGCGGCTCGCGCTGCTGGGTCGAGCCCCAGGAGATCTCCGCCAGCTGGGTTTCCATCATGCCGCGCATGGCGCGGATTTCATTCATCATGCCGCTCATTTCGGCAGCCGCGTTGGCCTTGGCGCTGTTGACGGCGTCGGCCACCATGGCGCTGATGCGGTCCAGGTCCAGCGACGGCGCCGCAGCGGGCGCGCGCACGGCCTGGCGCACCTGCGCTTCGGCCGCGGGACGCGGCGCCGGGGCTGCGGCGCGCGGGGCCGCGGCCCCGGCCGCGCCGCGCTGGGTGGCGGCGCGCATCGCTGCGGCGTCGAGCGCCTCCATCGGCGACATCGGCTTGGCGGCGGCCACCGGAGCCAGCGGCGCAAGGTAGGACGGCGCTTCCGGCAGGTCCAGGTAAGGGTTGGGCTGCGCCATCGGCGAGTCCGGGGAAGGCTGCGCCAGCGAGGCGGCATCGTCGTTGGCGAGGGCGAGAATTTCCACTTCGCCATCGGTTGGGCGATTCGACAAGATCACCGCATCGGGCCCCAGGGCCTCGCGTACTTTGCGCAATGCTTCACGCGACGTAGGTGCAGTAAATTTTTTGACGTTCATGACCAGTTCCCCTGTTACGCAAGTGCCGCGACTTCAAGTCGGACGCGGCTCACTCTCATGCTGCCATTATTGACGATGCATCAGAGAAACGATCGGGGGAACAGGGAGGAAAACCGCCCCTTATTCCAGAATGGCAAAATCGAGCCTGGCCCCATTTTCCTGCGCGGAAAGAGGGGTCAGGCTCGATTTTGCTCGGGGGAATTACTGTGCGCCGACCAGGGCGGTGACGCGGATGGTTTTGGTTTCCGGGATTTCGGCGTGCGACAGCACCTTGAGCTGCGGCAGGGCGCGGCGCAGGAAGCGCGACAGCAGGGTGCGCAGCGGACCGGGCACCAGCAGCACCGGCGTCAGCCCCAGCGCTTCCTGCTGCGCGGCGGCGGCCTGGGCCTGCTGGGCGATGGTGTCGGCCAGGCCGGGCTCGATGCCGGCGCCTTCCGGACCGCTGGCGGCCAGCGCCTGCATCAGCAGGCGTTCCAGGCGGTTGTCCAGGGTCATGACCGACAGCTCGCCGCCGGACGGGAACAGCTGCTGCACGATGGCGCGGCCCAGCGAAATGCGCACCAGCGCGGTCAGCTCGTTCGGGTCCTGGGTGTGCACGGTGTGCTCGGCCAGGGTCTCGATGATGGAGCGCATGTCGCGGATGTGCACGCCTTCGGCCAGCAGGTTCTGCAGCACTTTCTGCAGGGTCGACAGCGACAGCATCTTCGGCACCAGGTCTTCCACCAGCTTGGGCGATTCCTTGCCCAGGTGGTCCAGCAGCGCCTGCACTTCGGCGCGGCCCAGCAGTTCGGAGGCGTGGGTGGTGATCAAATGGTTCAGATGGGTGGCCACCACGGTGCCGGCGTCCACCACGGTGTAGCCCATGGTTTGCGCCTGGTCGCGCAAGCCGGCGTCGATCCAGATGGCCGGCAGGCCGAAGGCCGGGTCTTCCGTCACCAGGCCGGGCAAGGTGCCGCTGGCCATGCCGGGATTGATGGCCAGGAACTGGCCGTTGAACGCTTCGCCGGCGCCCACTTCCACGCCCTTGAGCGCGATGCGGTAGGCCGACGGCTTCAGCTCCAGGTTGTCGCGGATGTGCACCGGCGGCGCCAGGAAGCCCACTTCCTGCGCGAACTTCTTGCGGATGCCCTTGATGCGCTTGAGCAGCTCGCCGCCCTGGGTCTTGTCGACCAGCGGAATCAGGCGGTAGCCCACTTCCAGGCCCAGTGTATCGACCGGCAGGATGTCCTGCCAGGACGCTTCTTCCTGCTCCGGCGCGCCAGCCGCGGCGCTGGCGGCCGCCGCCGCTTCCGCGGCCGGGGTGCCGGGCGCGGCCCCGTCCGCGCCGCCGGCGCGCGCCTTGGCGCGCTTGTCCATCAGGTAGCCGGCGCCGCCCAGCACGCCAGCCAGCAGCAGGAACACCAGGTTGGGCATGCCGGGAATCAGGCCCATGCCGCCGATGATGCCGGCGGTCACGTACAGCACTTGCGGCTTGGCGAACAGCTGGCCGATCACCTGGGTGCCGATGTCCTGCTCGCTGGCCACGCGCGACACCACGATACCGGCGGCGATCGAGATCACCAGCGACGGGATCTGCGCCACCAGGCCGTCGCCGATGGCCAGCAGGGTGTAGACCTTGAGCGCTTCGCCGAAGGCCAGGTCGTGCTGGATCAGGCCCACCAGCAGGCCGCCGACGATGTTAATCACCGTTACCAGGATGCCGGCGATGGCGTCGCCGCGCACGTATTTCGAGGCGCCGTCCATGGCGCCGTAGAACTCGGCTTCCATCGACACTTCGCTGCGGCGCTTGCGCGCTTCGGCTTCGCCGATCAGGCCGGCGTTCAGGTCGGCGTCGATCGCCATCTGCTTGCCCGGCATCGCGTCCAGGGCGAAGCGCGCGCCCACCTCGGCGATGCGGCCCGCGCCCTTGGTGACCACGGTGAAGTTAATGATGGTCAGGATGATGAACACCACGATACCGACCGTGTAGTTACCGCCGATCAGGAAGTGGCCGAACGCTTCGATCACCTTGCCGGCCGCGCCGGCGCCGGTGTGGCCCTCGGT
The DNA here is from genome assembly GCF_059704565.1 of Massilia sp. NBRC 108631. NCBI lineage: Bacteria > Pseudomonadati > Pseudomonadota > Betaproteobacteria > Burkholderiales > Oxalobacteraceae > Massilia > Massilia sp. NBRC 108631. The sequence goes on along the minus strand of NZ_BAAKJE010000049.1, from coordinate 24,602 downwards.
CAGCACCACCCGGGTGGAGGCCACGTTCAGCGCCAGGCGCAGCATGGTCGACACCAGCAGCACGGTCGGGAAGGCCATGAAGTCGAGCGGTTTGACGGTGTACAGCGCGGTCAGCAGCACGATGATGGACAGCGCGATATTGAAGCTGAAGAACAGGTCCAGCGCGAAGGCCGGCAGCGGCAGGATCATCATCGCCAGCAGCATGATGATCAGGATAGGCGCGGCCAGGCTCTTGCTGCCGGCGCCGCTCATGCCGCCGACAGTGCGGTTCATCCATTCTGGCATTCTGATGCTGTTCATGATGCTGCTCCGTTGCTGTTGTCGCGGTTCTTATCGGTTTTGTTCTGCAAGGCTTGCTGCCTGGCCAGCTTGGCCGCCTCGTAGGCCGGATGGTTGGGGTCCATATCGTTCGGCACGTCGAGCCTGGTCGGACGGTCCGGATAGCGGCCGCCCGGCTTGAAGGCGCGCAGCTGGAACACATAGGCCAGCACTTCGGCCACGGCCGCGTACAGGCGCTGCGGAATCTCGTCGCCGATGTCGCTGTGCTTGTACAGCGCACGCGCCAGCGCCGGCGCTTCCAGGATCGCCACCTTGTGCTCGCGCGCCAGCTCGCGGATCTTGGCCGCCACTTCGTCGGTGCCCATGGCCACCACTTTCGGCGCGCCCGACCCTTCGGTGTACTTCAGCGCCACCGCGTAGTGGGTCGGGTTGGTCACCACCACGTCGGCGGTCGGCACGTCGGCCATCATGCGGCGCTTGGCCATCTCGCGCTGCAGCTGGCGGATCTTGCCCTTGATCTGCGGATTGCCGTCCGACTCCTTGGACTCCTGGATCATTTCCTGGCGCGTCATTTTCAGCTTGTTGGCGTAGTGCCACATCTGGTACGGCGCGTCGATGGCGGCGATCAGGCCCAGCGAGCCGACGATGAACAAAAAGCTCATGCCCAGCATGTCCAGCATGTGGGCGCTGCCGAGCTTGAACGGCTCCATGGCCAGGCCGATCACGGCGTCTTTCTGCTTCATGACCACCAGGTAGGCGACGAAACCGACCACGATGGTCTTAACGATGGCCTTGACCAGCTCCACCAGCGCGTTGGTCGATACCATATTGCCCAGGCCGCGCATGGGGTTGAGTTTCATCAGGTTGGGCGTGACGGCCTTGCCGCTGAACAGCCAGCCGCCCACCAGCAGCGGCGACACCAGCGCCACCACCATCACCGCCACGCCCAGCGGCAGGCAAGCCAGCAGCACGCGGCCGACGTCCACGCCGACACGGGTCAGCAGCACGTCGGCATTGAAGATCTGCTCCTTGTCCAGCGCCAGGCCGGACACCATGGCCGAAGACAGGTCGCGCACCAGGCTGGAACCGAACATCCACAGCATGGCGCCGGCCGTCATCAGCACCACGAAGGTGGCCACTTCACGCGATCGGGGAACGTCGCCTTCTTCACGCGCCTGCTCGAGGCGCTTCTGTGACGCCGGTTCTGTCTTTTCGCTTTCGCTTTCTTCCGCCATGGCCGCCCCTGCGCTTCATTCAACTGTACGCAGTATGCCAGCGGCAACTTTGTTTCCATCGGTAGAACAGCAGGGAATTGGCCTGCTACTTCCGCGCCACAACTTGCTTTTTGCAATGAGAAAGATTCGATTGCCGTTGTTGAAAACGCCAATATTCGCATGCTATATTGCAAACACCCGAGCGCCCTTATCGCTCCATCCCGCCCTGGAAATAGGGCAGAAAATACGTCTGCCATGGAAATTTCCAATTCCGTCGTCACGCTCAAACCAGGCATTTACATCCTGCGCCATCCCAAGGGCAAGCTGCCGCCGCTGAGCATTTCGCGCGCGCCCGCCGACGCCTCGCACAGCGGACGGATCGAAGCCCTGTGGACGCCCGGCACCCAGGGCGCCGTGCTGCGCGACGGCAGCGACTGCATCGTCATGCACGTGCTGGACGCGCCGGTCGAGCTGCTGGTGAGCGCTTTCCTGGCCCATGCGGGCGACGCCAAGCCGGCGCTGCGGATAGACCGCGTGAGCCTGGACCAGGCGGGCGCCGAGGCGGCGCTTGCGCCGGCCGCCGCCGCCGCGCCCGCCGCGCCGCAGCCCGGCCGTCCCATCGAAATCAGTCCGCAGGGCCTGTCGCTGATCGGCCATATGGAACGCAACGGCGACGCGGTTGCCGCCGAAGGCCAATACCTGGGCAAGCCGGACGCCAACCTGCGCCTCGAGGGCTTCCAGTTGATGTGGCCCGACCGTCCGCAGGGTGTCGACCTGGCCTACAGCGTATCGCTGGAAGGCAGCGGTGCGCTGCCCACCGTCACCACCGGCCAGTTCTGCGGCACGCGCGGCAACGCGCGCCGCATCACCGAGGTCACCTTCACGCTGGTGGGCGAGCAGGCGCACCGCTTCGCGCTGCACGGCGTGGCGCATTTCTCCGGCGGTTTCATGGTGCCGGTGGTGTCGGGCCTGCCGTTGAGCGGACCGAGCGGCATGGAGCACCTGACGGCCATCAAGCTGGCGGCCCTGCCCGCAACGCAGGCCGAGGCGCAGGCACCGAATCCATGGGCGAAGTCGGCCCGCACCAAGGTTTTCAAAGCCGGCGCTACCGGCTCGGGCAAGCAAGCCGGCAAGTAGCCCAGGCAATTTGCGGTTTCCGTACTTCGTGCTCGCAACTTCAAGGAGAATGAAAGATGTACGACTCAGATACCAGTACCGTCACCAGCGCATTGCAAGGCACCAGCACGGCGGTGTTCACCGACGACACCATCGCGCGCATCCTGGCGCTGACCAGCAGCGCGGGCGACCCGGCGATCAAGATCGACAACGCTCCCACCATCGCCGCCAACGGCACGGTCACCTTCTCCGCGGGCACCGAACTGGGCTTCGTGAACGTCACCGGCACCGGCACCAACCTGAGCATCACCGGCGAGGCCAGCACCATCATCCTGGGCGGCACCGGCAGCGCCAACCTGGTGGTCGGCAATCCGAACGACACCGTGGTCAGCGGCGGCCAGCCGCCGGCCGTCACGTTCATGGGCGGTCCGCCTCCGAATGTCCCCGAGGCGCTGCTCACCGCGCTGGCCAACGTCGATCCGCAGGCGGCCCGGGTGGTGGTGGGTTCGGCCGGCAATGACAAGATTACCGTGGTCGACAAGAAGAACACGCTGACCGTGCTGGGCAGCGGCGACAGCACCGTCATCACCGGCCACGGCGTCGACACGGTCCAGGCCACGCTCGGCAACAGCACCATCATCGGCGGCAACGGCGACTACGCGGTGGTAAAGCTGGCCGGCAACTCCAGCAACTACACGATCCAGGGCACCGACGGCAGCGGCGCGACCAAGGGCCACGCGGTGCTGACCAACGCCACCACCGGCAAGACCACCAACATCTCCGGCATCCAGTTCGTCCAGCTGGACAACAGTGAATCGCTGGTGTTTGCCAAGAACCTGGTGGAAGGCCAGGCCGGCCTGATGTACCAGGCCGTGTTCGGGCGCGACGCCGACGCTTCCGGCTTCGATTTCTGGCTCGACGCCATCAAGGCCGGCACCTCGACGATCAGGCGGGTGGCGCACGACTTCGTCAATTCGCCCGAGTTCGCAGCCACGCACGCCAACCAGACCGACCAGCAATTCGTGCAGAGCCTGTACCAGAACCTGTTCGGCCGCGCCGGCAAGGCTGAAGGCGTGGCGTTCTGGACCGACGCCCTGGCGCATGGCACGACCAGGGGCGACGTGGTGGCGGACTTCACGCAAGTCGCGATCAACAACGTTGCCGGCATCATCCACACCGAAGCGCAGGTGATCGGCAACGTCACTATCGTGTCCGGCATCATCTAGGCCGGTGTCATTTTTCGGCGGGCACCATCCCGGCCGGACTTCTTTAGGCAGCGACTGTACATGACGCACCCGAAAGGGGGGCCTCCCCCCTTTTTCCTTGCTTGCTGCCCCCGCACGCGCGCCGACGCCCTGCTGGCGCGCGCAGCCGAGGCATTTCAAGCCGGCCATTACGCCGACGCGCTGATCGCAGCCGAGTCATTGTGCCGCCGCTATCCGGCGCAGCACATTCCGGCCTTGCTGCGCAGCCGCATTGTGGACATGTGCCGTCCCGAACTGGCCGCCCGTGCTTGTTACCTGGCGTGGACCACCGCGCCCGAGCTGCCCATGCTGCAGGACGCCATGCTGGGCAGCTGGCTGCGGGGCGGCGCCGCCGACAGCGTGCGCGCGCTGGGTCCGGCCTTCCTGCCCGCCCGTTGCCGCGACGGCAGCCACGCCGCCCTGGCCGCGCTGCTGCGCCAGGCCGGCCTTGGCGCGCTGGGCGCCTGCTGGAAAAACGGCGCCGCCATCGAAGGCGTGCTGCTGCCCGCCGCCGGCACGCCCGCGCAGGCGCGCCTGCTGCTGTCCGACGAGCACACCCAGTACCAGTTTCAGATCCCGGCCGACGGCCGCCGCTTCCGCCTGCCCTGCCCGCAGCCGGACGGCGTGTGGTCGCTGAGCTTTGACACCGCCGCCGGCGAAAGCGGACCGCTGCAAGGCGCGCCGCTGGTGTTCGGCTCGCCGTTCGGCCCGCCGTTCGGCTCGCCGTTCGGCCCGCCGCCCGGACCGCAAGCCGGCCGGGCCGGGCTCTCAGCGGCGCGGGCCAGCGAGCGCGCGGAGGCCGGGGCCAGGATCGAGGCACGGTCCGCAGCGCCGGCGCCGCGCATGGTCGATATCGTCATCCCCGTCTATTCCGACGCCGCGCGCACCCGGGCCTGCATCGACAGCGTGCTGGCCAGCCTGGCGCAGAACGCCACGCCGGCCGCCGTGCTGGTGGTCGACGACGCCAGCCCGGAGCCGGCGCTGTCGGCCTGGCTGGACGGCCAGGCGGGCGCCGGCCGCATCACGCTGCTGCGCAACCGCCACAACCTGGGCTTCATCGAAACCTGCAACCGCGCCATGCGCCGGCATCCCGGGCGCGACATCATGCTGCTCAACGCGGACACCCTGGTCCACGGCGACTGGCTGGACCGCCTGCGCGCCGCCCTGTACAGCGCCCCGGACCTGGCCTCGGTCACGCCCTGGTCCAACAACGGCGAAATCAGCAGCTTCCCCGCCATCGCCAACGCCGCGCGCGGTCCCGACGCGCAGCAGCTGGCCCGCATCGACCGCACGGCGGCGGCGCTGCGCGCCGGCGGCGGCACCGGCGACATCGAACTGCCCACCTGCTGCGGCTTCGCCATGCTGGTCCGGCGCAGTGTGCTCGACGAGATCGGTTTGCTGGACGGCGTGCACTTGGTGCGCGGCTACGGCGAAGAGGTCGACTGGTGCCTGCGCGCGCGCGCCGCCGGCTACCGCCACCTGCTGGCCAGCGGCGTGTTCATCGCCCACGCGGGCACGGTCTCGTTCCGCTTTGAAAAGACGCTGCGCGTGCGCCAGAACCGTGCCGTGCTCAGCGCGCGCCACCCGCGCTACCACGACGAGTACGACCGTTTCCTGGCCGACGATCCCTTGCAGGCGGCGCGCGCGGCGCTGCGTGCCGCGCTGGCGGCACAGCGCTGCCCGTGGCTGGCGGCCGCCATGCACGCGCTGCACGGCGCCGACGAACCGGCCCGCCCCGTACCCGCGCCGCTGCCCGCCTCCTGCCTGCGCATCGGCGTCTGGCAGCACCGCGCGCACCACCGCGGCAACGGCCGGCTGCTGGAACTGGCGCGGCTGATCGCCAGCCGCCCGCAGCTGTCGCTGCGCCTGCTGGTGATCGGCTACGCCAGCGAAGCGCTGTGGCGCACCGGCGTGGTGGATGCGCTGCCGTCCGGCGCCGGCAGCAACCACGCCCTGCTGGGCGACGCCGCGCTGCTCGGCATGGCCGGCTGCCCGCTCGTGCTGGCGTCGCCGGAACTGACCACGCCGGTGGGCGTGGCGCGCGTCGACCTGGACCAGGACTTCACCCCGCAAACCTGGCTGGACCGCTGGCTGGCGCACTACGCGGCGCCGGCCGCGCCGCGCGGCGCGGACCAGCCGCAATCAACCGAGACCGCCGCCGCATGAACAATGCCCCGCCTACCGGCCGCAAGCCAGGCGCCAGCAACGGCGCGCCCGCGCGCCGCACCGCGCAACGCTGGCACGGCGCGTTCGAAGGCCTGCACCGTGGCCTGGCTTACGGCTGGGCCGTCGACAGCGAACTGCCGCAGCAGTGCGTGGTACTCGAAATCCTGCGTGACGGCGAGCCGCTCGGTTCCGTGATCGCCGACGTGGCGCGCAGCGACCTGCTGGGCCGGTTCGCCGCGCACGGCGCACACGGCGCCTGCCACGGCTTTGTTGCCGACCTGGGCCACCTCGCCGCCGACGCGCAGGGCGTGCTCACCGCGCGCGTGGCCAACACCGGCTGCGTGCTGCCCGGCCACGCCGAACTGGCAAGCACCGATGCGGCCAGGCCGCCGCTGGCTATCCGCAGCGCCGTGTTCAGCGACGGCGCGCTGCGCCTGCACGGCTGGGCCGCCGACAGCCGCGACGAGCGCCGCAAGGTCACCGTGCGCGCCTACCTGGGCCAGCAACTGCTGGCGGAAACCGTCGCCGACCAGCAGCATCCAGCCACCCGCAGCGCCGGCGTGGGCGACTGCGGCTTCACGCTGGACCTGCCCCCGGCCCTGGGCGACGGCCGCAGCCACAGCGTGCGCGTGACCGGCGGCAACGGCGAGGCGCTCAATGGCAGCCCGCTCACGGTCTGCTGCTACGCGGACGGCGCCCGCGCGCTGCTGGCCGCGGACGGCGGCGCGCCGCGCGGCGGCGTGCTGGCCAGCCTGCTGGACGGCTATGAACGCAACCTGCCACGCAGCCTCGGCCTGGGCCACTACCCGCAATGGCGCACCATGTTCGAAGCGGCCGCCGCCACCGCCGCTGCGCCTGCGGCGCAGGTCGGCCTGATCGTGGCGCCCGGCGATGCGGCCGCGCTGCAGCGCACGCTGGCCAGTATCGCGCGCCAGTGCCGCGCCGGCGTGCGCGCCTTCCCGCCCGCCGCCGGCAAGCAGCAAGCCACGCAGCCCTTCGCCGCACAAGTGCAGGCTGCGCTCGGCGCCGGCTGCCAGCTGCTGGCCTGCGTGCGCGCCGGGGACGAGCTGCCGCCGCACGCGGTCGGCTGCATGCTGGAAGCGTTTGCCGCGCCGGACGTGCAGCTGGCTTACAGCGACAGCGAGCGCGCCGGCCAGCCCTGGTTCAAACCGGCCTGGAACCCCGACTACGCGCTGGCCAGCGACTACCCGCTGGACCTGCTGCTGGCCCGCGCCGATGCCGTGCGCGCCCTGCCGGAAGCGGCGTTGGAATCAGCGGCCAGCCTGGCCTGGTCGCTGCTGGCGGCGCACTGGCGCACGGCCGCGCGCGCCATCGCCCACGTGCCGCGCGTGCTGCTGCACTGCGGCGCACCGCCGGACGTGCAGGAACTGCAGCAGCGGCTCGATGCCGCCGCCGCCGCGCTGCGGTCCGTGGAACCGAAATCCACCTTGCAAGTGCTGCCCGGCGCACCAGCCGGCGCGGGCTTCCTGCCGCGCCGTGTGCTGCGCCCGCTGGGCAAACGCGAACGCCAGGCCAAGGTCAGCCTGATCATCCCCACGCGCGACCGGGTGGAACTGCTGGAACGCTGCATCGGCTCCATCCGGCGCCATACCGACTGGCCCGGCCTGGAGCTTGTCGTCATCGACAACGACTCCGCGCTGCCCCGCAGCAGGAGCTATTTCCGCAAGCTCGCCCAACAGGGCGTCACCATCCTGCCCTGCCCCGGCCCGTTCAACTTCGCCACGCTGAACAACGCCGCCGTGCACGCCGCCAGCGGCGAGATCATCGGCCTGGTCAACAACGACATCGAAGCGCTGCACGGCGGCTGGCTCGACGAGATGGTGGGCCAGCTGCTGCGCCCGGGCGTGGGCGCGGTGGGCGCCAAGCTGCTGTGGCCGAACGGCATGGTGCAGCACGGCGGCGTGCTGCTCGGCGTGGGCAATGTGGCAGGGCACTTCGGCAACCGGCTGGCCGACGCCGACTGGGGCGACCATGGCCGCAACCAGCTGCAGCAGCAAGTGAGCGCCGTCACCGCCGCCTGCCTGCTGCTGCGCAAGCGCGACTACCTGGCCGTGGGCGGCATGGACGGTGCGGCCTTCCCGGTCGCCTTCAACGACGTCGACCTGTGCCTGAAGCTGCGCCAGGCCGGCAAGGCCATCGTCTGGACCCCGCATGCGCGCCTGCTGCACGCCGAGTCCGCCAGCCGGGGCCACGAGGACACGCCGCAAAAGCGCGCCCGCGCGCTGCGCGAAATCGACCAGCTGCGCGCGCGCTGGGGCCAGGCCCTGCAGCACGACCCGGCCTACCACCCCAGCCTGAACCTGGACCCGCACAGCCACGCCTACGGCGGCCTGGCGCTGCCGCCGCGCGACCGTACTCCGCGCCTGGCCGGCCTGCGCAACGATGACAACCACGGCAGCGCCGCGCTGCCCCACCAACGGACCCCATGAGCGCCAACCCAGCCACCTTAGCATCCCCCCAGGCGCCGGCCCAGCCGCTGCTGCTGCATGTCGGCTGCGGCCACGCCCGGCCCGAACGCCTGCCGGCCTACTTCCGCGAGCGCCAGTGGCGCGAAATCCGGCTCGACATCGATCCCGGCGTGCAGCCCGACATCGTCGGCAGCATCGCCGACCTGTCCGCCATTCCATCCGCCGGCGTCGACGCGATCTGGTGCTCGCACAGCCTGGAGCACCTGCCATCGTTCGAGGTGCCGGCCGCCCTGGAAGCGTTCCGCCGCGTGCTCAAGGCGGACGGCTTCGCGCTGATCAGCGTGCCCGACCTGCGCGCCGTGGCGCGCCACATCGTCGAGGGCGACTTGCAGCAGCCGCTGTACCATGCGGCCGCCGGACCGATCAGTGCGCTCGACATCCTGTTCGGCCACCAGGCGTCTATCCGCAAAGGCAACCAGTACATGGCGCACCGCACCGGTTTCACCAGCGATACGCTGGGCGGTGCGCTGGCCGAGGCCGGCTTCGACGAAGTGCGCGTGCACGAGGGCACGCACTGGGACTTGTGGGCCGTGGCCACCATGCCGCGCACGCCCGGCGAACTGTTCAACCAGCTGGCCGGGGTGGTGCGTTGAAAGCGCTGTTCATCCACCAGAATTTTCCCGGCCAGTTCATCCATGTGTCGGCCGCGCTGGCCGCCGACAGCGGCAACCAGGTGGCGGCGCTGTCCATGGAGCGCAATCCGGCGCCCGCCGGCGTCGCCGTGCGCCACTACACGCTGCTGCGCGAGCCCGCAGAGGAGATCCACCCGCTGCTGGCGGACCAGGAAGGCATGGTGCTGCGCGCCGAAGCGTGCGCCGCAGCGGCCTTGCAGCTCAAGCGCGACGGCTTCGAGCCGGACGTCATCGTGGCCCATCCGGGCTGGGGCGAAGCGCTGTTCATCAGGGACGTGTTCCCGCGCGCCCGGCTGGTGATCTATTGCGAGTTCTACTATGCGGTGGAAGGCCGCGACGTCGGCTTCGACCCGGAAGAGCCGCCGCTGACCTTCGCCCAGCGCTGCCGCCTGCGCCTGAAAAACACCACCAACCTGCTCAGCTTGGAGCTTGCCGACGCCGCCATCTCGCCCACGCAATGGCAGAAGAGCACCTACCCCGCCTGGGCGCAGGACAAGATCACCGTGATCCACGACGGCATCGACCTGCAGCGCCTCAGGTTCAATCCGCGCGCCCGCCTGACCATCGAGGCCGCCGCCGGCGGCCACCTGACGTTGCGGCCGGGCGACGAGGTGCTGAGCTATGTGTCGCGCAGCCTGGAGGCGGTGCGCGGCTTTCACGTTTTCATGCGCGCCCTGCCGGAAGCGTTGCGCCGCCGCCCCCATGCCCACGCCGTCATCGTCGGCGGCGCCGCGCCGGGCTACGGCTGGCACGCCCCCGGCGGCCGGCCCTGGAAGGATTACATGCTGGACGAAGTGGGCGGCCGGCTGGACCTGCGGCGGGTCCATTTTGTCGGCAAGGTACCGTACCAGAGCTATCTCGACCTGCTCAGCATCAGCAAGGTGCACAGCTACTGGACCACGCCGTTCGTGCTGTCGTGGTCTTTGCTGGAAGCGGCGCTGAGCGGTGTGCCGGTGGCGGCGGCCGACACCGCGCCGGTCAGGGAGTTCGCCGGACGGCTTGGCATCCAGACCGCCGGCTTCTTCGACCATGGGCAGTTTTCCGAGCACATGGTGGCCGGCTTGAGCCAGGCCCCGGCAAGCCGGCGCGCGCCGCCGGCGATGCCCGAGCTGTCGATTGCCCACTGCGTCCGCGCGCAAAAAAAACTGCTGCGGCACTGACCCTTACACTGACCGCTACCGCGAAAGAACAGAACCATGCGAGACAAACCGCAAACCGCAGTGCCGGCCCAGGACGAGCCCGCCGGCGCACCGGACGGTGCCTCCTTTTCGGCGCGCGGCCACGTCGACACCGTGGCCCACAGCACCCTCAAAGGCTGGGCGGTCAGGAACGACAGGCAAGACATCGCGGCCACCGTCGAACTGTTCATCGACGACGTCCGGGTCGGCCTTGCCGAATGCAAGAGCTACCGCACCGACTTGCGCGACGCGCGCATCCGGGGCGGCTTTGCAGGATTCGAATTCCCGATTCCCAGCGCGTTCCTGGACGGGCTGCCGCACCGGATCCACGCCAGGGTCCCCGGTGCCAGCGACGGGCACGGGCTGCCCGGACTGGCAGAATTCTCGGACTACGATCCCACCGCCCGGCGCGACCACTTCCAGCACTACTACCGGTCCGCCGTGCTCTCGACATCCTTTCCCGGACGCTCGGCCGAGGTGCTGAAACGCATGGGCAAGCTGGCCATTTTCTGCTCTTACTTCGAACAGCCCTTCTTTTCCGCCTACCATGAACGGATGCTGGAGAGCTTGAGGAAAAGCGGCTACTGGATCCTGTGCGTCCACTCGCTGGCCGAGGACATGCCGCAGCCGGCCGCGCCGCGCCAGGCCGACGGCTACCTCGTCAAGAAGAACCATGGCTATGACTTCGGTTCCTGGCTGGCCGGGATCCACTTCCTCCAGGAATTCCTGCCCGGGCTGGAGCACATGGTGCTGATCAACGACAGCGTACTGGGTCCGTTCAATGACCTGGCTGGCCTATTCGGAAACATGGAGGCCGACCCGGCCGACTTCTGGGGCCTGATCGACAGTTTCCAGACCAACTACCACCTGCAGAGTTTTTGCCTGGGCTTCAAGAAGCGCATACTGCAAAGCAGCTTCTTCACGTCCTTCTGCTCATCGTTCAGCTTCTCCGACGACAAGGGCGTGGTCATCCAGGAAGGCGAGCTGTCGCTCACCCGCAAGCTGACGCAACAGGGATTCCTGCCGGCCACCGCGTTCAAGTACGAAGATGTGGCCAGCCACTGGGTGAAGAAATGGCGCGGCGAGCTCCACGGCAAGAAGCCGGACCGGAACGCCGCCCCGGACCTGGCCAGGAGCCGGCTGCTGGCCCTGATAGAGGACGTGGAAGCGGGCATCCCGATGAATCCGACCCACTTGTTCTGGGACAGCCTGATCGAGCTGGGCTTCCCCTTCATCAAGCGCGAACTGCTGTTCAAGAATCCGATGAACCTGCCCAATCTGCACCTGGCCAAGCGGCTCATCGCCAGCCATTCGGACTACGACCTGGCGCTGATCGAGCACGCCAGCCGCTTCTTCCCGGTCAGCCGGATCTACCTGTAAGCGATGAAAATACCGCGCCCCCTGCTCTCGTCCCTGTTCGGCAAGCAGCATGCCGTCGACCTGGAGGAATTGATCAAGAGCGTGTTCAGGGAACTGATCGGCCGCGAGGTCGAGCCGGCGTCCCTCGAATACTGGACCCAGGCCATCCAATCGGGCCTGCACAGCGTGGACTACTTCCTGCAGTTCGTCTCGACCAGCCAGGAAGCGATCGAGAACATCCCCGCCGAGAACCATGAGCACCTGCTGAAACTGATTTACCAGCGTTCCCAGGCCGGCTCGGCGAGCGGCAATCCCTATCTGATCAACGAGAGCAGGCGCAAGCTGTATTTCCTGCATATACCGAAGGCGGCGGGGATCTCGTTGACGCATTACCTGGCGCAGGACTACCATCCGCTGCAGATCAAGTCCACCGTGTTCGGCAGCACGCAACAGCACAGCTTCCACCGGTTTTTCGTCGGCCATTTTTCCATCAACGAGATTCCGGCGCACGACCACGATTCGGTCAAGCTGATTTCCATTCGCGATCCGCGCAGCCGTATCGTCAGCCTCTACCATTTTCTGACCAACGTCCCCGACGAGGACGCGACCTGGGGCAGGGCCGCGCAAGCGGCGCGCAGCGGCACGCTGGCGGAGGTGCTCAGCTGCAGCGATCCGCAGGTCAGGTTCGCATTCGACAATTACTACGTCCGCGCCCTGTCCGGGCGCGGCGTGCCGCTGTCCGCAATAGACAAGGTGATGGACCAGGACGACCTGTGCACGGCGATCGCGAACCTGGCCAGGTTCGATCACGTGGTCAGGATGGAAGACCTGACTGCCAACGGCGGCTTGGCGCCGTCCACCGTGCAGGATCTGAAAGCGCGGCTGGACCTGCAGCTGCAGCTGCCTATCGCGGAGATGAACCGGGGCGATAGAAGCAGGCCGGTCAATCTCGACGACATCCCGCAAGACATGGTCGCGCTGGACTACCAACTGCTGCAAAAATACTACGCCATACTACGTTAAGGGATCACGATGAAAGCCATCTCATTAAACGGCTACACCTTCTATTTTGAATGCGCCTCGAAATTTCATTCCTTCCTCATCATCAAGGGGCTGGTCCATTCGCAATCCGGGGCCGCGGTCAGCATCGCTTCGGTCGAGCTGAAGGGAGACGGCATCCAGTTCCAGAAAAGCGCCATCCGGGCCGAAGAGAACGGCAATAATTTCGCCTACAAATTCGAGCTGGAGGCGATCTCGCTGTCCAACGGCTACCATGCGGACATGGGCGTGGAAATCGCCATCGACGGCGTCAAGCTGTTCATCAGTATCCGGGACATCACGGCGGTCCTGCAGCACCTGGACAAGGACCTGGGGCAGCAGTTCCTCCAGCATGTCAACGAAGCGGGCAAGATCAAGCTGCTGGACATCGGCGGCCGCGCGCGCAGCGGGGTGCTGCGGGCCGACGATTTCTCCACCGTCGAGACCACCGTGATCGACATCGTCAGCGATACCGGCGTCGATATCGTGGTCGACGCCCACAATATGTCGTCCAAACTCAACAAGGACGAGTTCGACGCCTGCATGTGCATCTCGGTGTTCGAGCACCTGATCATGCCGTGGAAAGTGGTGCTGGAAGTAAATAAAGTGATGAAGACCGGCGGCGTGTTCCTGGTCGCCACCCACCAGACCGTCGGCCTGCACGACATGCCCTGGGACTACTACCGCTTTTCCGATTCCGCGTGGGACGGCCTGTTCAACAAGTTCACCGGCTTCGAGATTGTCGGCAGGGCCATGTCCGGACTGAACTACATCACGCCGTTTGCCTGGTCGGCCGACAAGAACTTCGCCGAGCGCGCCTGCGGCTACGAAAGCAGCACGGTGCTGGTGCGCAAGACCGGCGACAGCAAATTGCAATGGCCGGTGATTGCGTCCGACCTCGTGGATGACAATTATCCCGAATAAGGGCCTCGGCCCGCAACTACCAAGGAAGACATGACATGCCATCCCGTTCAGAAGACAAGGCCAACCAGATCTTGCGCGAATATCAAGCGGCATTCTCGACATTGAACGCGGGGGACTTCATCGGCGCGGACTGGGGCGCCAAGGCGCTGCTGCTGGCGCTGGAAAAGGAGAACGGCGTGCTGACCAACGAGGCGGTGCCGTTTTTCGTCGCCCTGCGCTTCGACCGCCACCTGGACGTCAACACCTTGCCGGACGTGATTTCAGGCCTGCTGTACATCCGCGGCATGGCCAATATACAGCTCGGGCACCATGCGCGCGCCCGGGAGTTTTTCTGCGCTGCCTATGAATTCGCCTTCAGGAAGCTGGTCTACAGATCCAATCCGATCGACATCTCCGAAGGCATCTTCTGGCCGGCGCTGTTCCACGAGGCGCTCAGCGCCAAGATGGACGCCAACCTGCAAGGATTGATTTATGCGCGCAGCTTGTTCGCCCATCATGCCAACAACCACCAGCTGCTCAGCTCAACGGCGCCATTCGAAGCGTCCATGCGGGAATTCAAGCTGCGCGTCGAACACGAACTGGCCTCCTGAGCGTCAGGGTCAGGCCGGCGCCAGCAGCGCCAGTTGCTCCGGCGCCAGGTAGCACCATTCGCCCTCGGCCAGGCCCAGCGATTCCAGCTGCAGCTGGCCGATGGCCGAGCGGTGCAGCGCGCTGCAATGGTTGCCGGCGGCGGCCAGCATGCGCTTGACCTGGTGGTACTTGCCCTGCTCCAGCACGATTTCCAGCTGATGCTCGCCGCGCCGCTCGCACACCAGTGCCGCCAATGGCGCCGGTTCGTCGTGCAGCTGCACGCCGGCCAGCAGCTGCGCCACCAGCTCCGGCGTCACCGGAGCTTGCGTGGTGGCCTGGTACACCTTGGGAACGTGCCGCTTCGGCGACGATTGTGCATGGATAAACGGCCCATCGTCGGACATCAGCAGCATGCCGGTGGTGTCGTGGTCGAGCCGGCCGACCGGCTGCACCTCGCGCCAGCTGAATTGCTCGGGCAGCAGCGTCAGCACGCCCGGGTGATGGCTGGGCTTGCGCGAGCATTCGTAGTTGGCCGGCTTGTTCAGCGCGATGTACAGGTGTTCGCGGTACACCCACTCTTCGTCGAAGATGGTCAGCACCAGGCCATCGGTGTCGATGCTGGCCTTGTAGTTGTCGTGGACTACGCCGGCGATGCTGACTTCGCCGTCTTCGATCAGGGCGCGGCAGTATTTGCGCGTGCCGAAACCCTGGGATTGCAGGATGCGGTCTAAGGATAATTTGCTCATAGGGCGAGACTTTACCAGATTTCAAACACAGCTTGACGCAGATCAAAGGCCCCGCAGCTTGCTCCGCTACACTAAATTTAATGTAGGAATCTACCTAGTGCCTGTCAGAAAGGATGCAAGATGAGCTCGCAAAAAATGGCTACCCGCCACCTCGCGCTGCACGCCACCCGCCTCGGCGTGGCGCGCTGGCGACTGGGCGCGGCAGGCAAGGCGCCATCCGCCATGCCGCAAGCGCACTGGCATTTGGCAGCGCAACAGCACTTCCTCGATTGGCTGGCCGGCGGCGGCATCAACTCGGAAATGGCATGCGAAAATGAAAACAGCGGCAATGACGCCGCCGTTCTCATGCCCCATTGCGGGGCTCAATGCGAGGAATTGAAATTCTCTCGGGTCCGCATCAGCGATGCGGTTGAGTAGTTCGTTTCTGACTTACGGCAAACTTGTGCAGACAACGAGTTATGCTGTTTATGCGGCCTCCCTGGGAAAGAACTACAACACCAATATAGCCCACCCCGGGAAGAATACAAGAAGAAATCAGGCCGTCTTGTCAATGTTGCACCGTGCGGTGACGCACGCAAACACGACATTTCTCTGCAATTAGCGCACTGCGGGGGCAGCGCTTTGCACTGCCGCCTTCATCACGCCGGCGCCCATGGCGGCGCCGAATTTCTTCAGCACGCGCTCAGGCAAACCCTCGTGCTGGGTGTAGTCGACGATGTCCTCGGCGTGCACCACGTCGCGCGCGACGGTATCGACCGTCCCCAGCCCGTCCGCCAGGCCCATGTCGATGGCGCGCGCGCCGGTCCAGAACAGGCCGGAGAAGGTTTCCGGGGTTTCCTTCAGGCGCTTGCCGCGTCCGGTGCGCACCACGTCGATGAACTGGCCGTGTATCTCGTTCAGCATGGTCTGCGCGTGCTGGCGGTGTTTCTCGCTCATCGGCATGAACGGGTCCAGGAAGCCTTTGTCGGCCCCGGCCGTCAGCAGGCGCCGCTCCACGCCGACCTTGTTCATGACGCCGCTGAAGCCAAACCCGTCCATCAGCACGCCGATGGAGCCGACGATGCTGGCCTTGTTGACGAAAATCTTGTCGCCGGCGGCAGCAATGTAATAGCCGCCCGAGGCGCAGATTTCGTTGACCACCACGTACAGCGGCTTGGCCGGGTAGCCCTGGCGCAGGCGGCGGATCTCGTCGACGATCATGCCAGCCTGCACCGGGCTGCCGCCCGGGCTATTTATATGCAGCACCACGGCCACCGAGCCGTGGTCGGAAAAAGCCTTGTTCAGGGCCGGGATCACCACCGCCGCCGAACCGCTGCCTTCCGTTTCGATATCGCCTTCGATCTCGATCAGGGCCGTGTGGCGGCCCAGGGTTTCGGTGTCGGCGCCGGGGAAGGTGAAATCGAAATAGGCGGCGATGGCGACAAATACCAGCACTAAGGTCATCAATTTGAAGAAGATGCCCCAGCGCCGGTTGGCGCGGCGCTCGCGCACGGTGGACAGCACCAGCTTTTCGAGTACCTCGCGCTCCCAGTTCAGCCCCGCCACCGATGGGGCGGGCGCAGGCGCCGGATTGGATGCGGCGCCGGCGGGAGTGTTGCCGCCAGCGTGATTGTTATCGCTCGTATTGTCGCTCATAAAATCTTAACTCGGGGGTGGGCGCCGCTCAGGCGCGGGCGGGCCGGATGTAGTCGTCCGGCTGCCAATAAAGGTGCTCGTCGTGCTCCACCACGGCGATCGGGCGCAGCCGGCCGCCACGGCACGGACCGCCGGCGCACTGGCCGTTGTCGGGAATGTACACCGCGCCGTGGGTCGAACACATGATGTACAGCTTGCTCGACTCGAAAAATTCGCCCTGGTTCCAGTCCAGTTCGATGGGCACGTGGGCGCACCGGTTCAGGTAGCCGTAGACCTTGCCGCCATAGCGCACCACGAAGCCGGTGGCGTCCTCGCCGCCGGCCGTGACTGGGAAGCGCACGCCGCGGCCCAGGTCCGCTACCGCGTCGGCCGCGCAGATCAGGATTTCCACGCTATCGCTCATCAGGCGTTCTCGTTCAGCCACTGGTGCAGCTCGGCCACGGTTTTGGCCGAGTACATCGGGTTGCAGGCCTGCAGCTGGTCGACCGGATGGGCGCCGTACTCGACCGCCACCCCGGCCGCACCGGCGTTGTTGGCCATCAGCAAGTCATGGCTGGTGTCGCCTATCATCAGGGTACGCTTCAAGTCCTGTCCCAGTTCACGGGTCAGTTCCTGCAGCATGGCCGGATGCGGCTTGGAGAAGGTTTCGTCCGCGCAGCGCGTGGCGTCAAACAGCGACAGCAGCCCGGCCGCATTCATCGCGCGGTTCAGGCCGACGCGGCTCTTGCCGGTCGCCACGGCCAGGAAGTACGCCTGCTGCGACAGTTCCTGCAGCATCTCGGCCACGCCCTGGAACAAGGTCAGCTCATGGTCTTTCGACAAGTAGTGGTAGCGGTAGCGCTCCACCATGCGCGGATAATATTTGGGGTCGATGTTGGGCATCACCGCCTGCATGGCCTCGTACAGGCCCAGGCCGATGACGTGCGAGGCCGCGTCCTCGCCGGGAATGGGCAGGGCCAGATCCTTGGCCGCAGCCTGGATGCAGCGCACGATTGTTGATGTGCTGTCCATCAACGTGCCGTCCCAATCAAACACGATCAGATCAAATTGCTTTCTTGCCATGTATTCCGGCGCTGCCTGCCACCGGCTCCTCTATCTATAAATTCAATGGTTTGCCCAAGCTTAGCAAGAATCGCTCGCATTCGGCGGCCAGCGGCGCGTTCAGCGTCATGGTTTTGCCCGTTTCCGGGTGGGTAAACGTGATCTGGTGGGCATGCAGGAACATGCGCTTGAGCGCGCCGCGCGTGGCGTCGGCTTTCTGGAGCGCCTTATTCAGTGCGAAATCGCCGTATTTATCGTCACCTGCGATGGGGAAGCCCGACGATGCCAGATGAACCCGGATCTGGTGGGTGCGCCCGGTTTTCAGCTCGGCTTCCAGCAGCGCGAACTGCGGATATTTTTTCAGCAAGGTAAATACCGTGTGCGAAGCCAGCCCGTCCGGGGCCACCGCCACGCGGCGCTCGCCGTCCGCAGTCGAATACTTCTTCAGCGGCGACTTGACATGCTGGCGCGCATTCTTCCAGTCGCCCACCGCCAGGGTCAGGTAGCGCTTGTCGGTATGGCCGTCGCGCATCTGCTCGTGCAGATTGGTCAGCGCCGAACGCTTCTTGGCCAGCAGCAGCAGGCCGGAAGTGTCGCGGTCCAGGCGGTGCACCAGCTCCAGGAACTTCGCGTCCGGGCGCGCGGCGCGCAGCTGCTCGATGACGCCGAAGGATACGCCCGAGCCGCCGTGCACGGCGGTGCCGGCCGGCTTGTCGATCACCAGCAGGTGCGCATCCTCGAAAATGATGGCGAACTCGGCGGCAGGCACGTTGGACTCGGCCTTTTCCGCCACGCGCACCGGCGGCACGCGCACCACGTCGCCCTGTACCAAACGGTACAGCTGATCGATGCGGCCCTTGTTCACGCGCACTTCGCCGGACCGCAGGATGCGGTAGATATGGCTTTTCGGCACACCTTTGCAAATACGCAACAGGTAGTTATCGATGCGTTGCCCGGCGTCTTCTTCGCCTATCGTCAGGAATTGTGCTTGCGGCAGGACCTGTGTGGGGACGGCGGCTTGCGGCTTTTGCGCCGCATTCTGGACCATGTTTCGGCCGTTCTTCCCAGAAAATCTCTCTAAGTCCTTCATTTTGAATATATAATCGTTTTGCCGCAGTTTAAGCTGCTGTACGTGTAAGAATAAAAGCACATTTTACACAGGGGCGTATCCGCTGGCCTCGCTTATTTAGCAAATTCAGTGGAAATAAATGTATACGCACACTCGTGCGGTCATCAGGGTGGCGACCACTGTCGCCATCGGGTAGCGCGCACGGGTGCTGGGATTAGATTGGCTGGATTGTTAGGATAAGTCCGGTGAGCAAGCACACAGTCGTTGCTCGCTGGTTGATGAAGCTGATTACGCTTGCCGTTTTCGCCAGGCACCATACAAGATGCCATGGCTCGACGCTTTGCGCACGCCTGCCTGCCCCGCCCGCCCCGGCCGAGTCACCTCGGCCGCTCGGCCCGCTGGATGAGTTGCAAGCAGTGCGCACACTCGGCATGACGCTCGGCCTCATGCGCCCTTTGCGGCCGCAACGCTACCGCGTTGCTGCGCCGCATGACGAGGCAAAACCCCTCCGCCTCCTTACTCCCGCGTATATCCCTGGTATCACGCCGTTCCCGAGGGAACGGCTAGAGATGGCCTTCGGGCCGCGGAGTTAATAAAAATGAAACGCATGTTGTTCAATGCGACGCAGCAAGAAGAGTTGCGCGTTGCCATCGTCGACGGTCAGAAACTGATCGACATCGACATCGAAACCGCTGGCCGTGAGCAGCGCAAGTCCAACATCTACAAAGGCGTCATCACCCGCATCGAACCATCGCTGGAAGCGTGCTTCGTCAGCTACGGCGAAGACCGCCACGGCTTCCTGCCGTTCAAGGAAGTGGCCCGCAGCTACTTCCGCGAAGGCGTGGACGTGCGCAATGCCTCCGTCAAGGAAGCGCTGCGCGAAGGCCAGGAAATCATGGTGCAGGTGGAAAAAGAGGAGCGCGGCAACAAGGGCGCGGCCCTGACCTCCTTCATCTCGCTGGCCGGCCGCTACCTGGTCCTGATGCCGAACAACCCGCGCGGCGGCGTATCGCGCCGCGTCGAAGGCGAAGAGCGCCAGGAACTGCGCGAAACCATGGACAAGCTGGACCTGCCGCAAGGCATGTCCGTGATCGCCCGCACCGCCGGCATCGGCCGCAACGTCGAAGAGCTGCAGTGGGACTTGAACTACCTGATGCAGCTGTGGCGCGCGATCGAAGGCGCCGGCAAGGCCGCCTCGGGCGCCTTCCTGATTTACCAGGAATCGTCGCTGGTGATACGCGCCATCCGCGATTATTTCCAGCCAGACATCGGCGAAATCCTGATCGACACCGACGTCATCTACGAGCAGGCTCACCAGTTCATGAGCCACGTGATGCCGGACATGGTGCACCGCGTCAAGCGCTACAGCGACGACGTGCCGCTGTTCTCCCGCTTCCAGATCGAACACCAGATTGAAACGGCGTACTCGCGCACCGTGCCGCTGCCATCGGGCGGCGCCATCGTCATCGACCACACCGAAGCGCTGGTGTCGGTGGACGTGAACTCGGCGCGCGCCACGCGCGGTTCGGACATCGAAACCACCGCCTTCAACACCAACTGCGAAGCGGCCGAAGAAGTGGCCCGCCAGCTGCGCCTGCGCGACCTGGGCGGCCTGATCGTGATCGACTTCATCGACATGGAAGTGGCCAAGAACCAGCGCGAAGTGGAACAGCGCCTGAAGGATGCGCTGCACCACGACCGTGCCCGCGTCCAGATGGGCAAGATTTCCCGCTTCGGCCTGATGGAACTGTCGCGCCAGCGCCTGCGTCCGTCGCTGTCCGAAGGCTCGCACGTGACCTGCCCGCGCTGCTCGGGCACCGGCCACATCCGCGATACCGAATCGTCCGCCCTGCAGGTGCTGCGCATCATCCAGGAAGAGGCGATGAAGGAAAACTCGGCCACCATCCACGTGCAAGTGCCGGTGGACGTGGCGGCCTTCCTGCTGAATGAAAAGCGCGGCGAAGTGCTGAAGATCGAGAACCGCCACCGCATCAATGTGATCCTGATCCCGAACAAGCATCTGGACACGCCGCACTACAAGCTGGAGCGCATCAAGCACGACGATCCGCGCCTGGAAGACCACACCGCCAGCTACACCATGGCCGAGCAAGCTGAAACCGACATGGCCTACAACAAGCGCCAGAAGGAAGAAGCCAAGCCGCGCCAGGAAGCCGTCGTCAAGACCATCACCCCGGCCCAGCCTGCCCCGGTGGTGGAGCGCAAGCCTGCGCCGGAGCCGGTCAAGCCTGCGCCGGTGGTGGCTGCACCAGAGCAAGGTTTCTTCGCCAAGCTGTTCTCCTTCTTCTCGCCGAAGAAGGAAGAGCCGGCGGCAGCGCCTGCTCCGGCAGCGGCCGCCAAGCCGAGCGCCGAGCGCGGCGACCGCAACGCCCGTGGCCCGCGCGGCCGCAGCCGCAGCGGCAAGCCGGGCAGCCGCGAGCGTGAAGAACGCGAACCAGGCGCCCGCACCGGCGCCGACGAAGCGACCAAGCCAGTGGAAGCGCGCGAAGGCCGTCCAGCCCGTCCGCCGCGTCCACCGCGCGAGCCGCGTGAAGCGCGCGAAGGCCAGCCGGCCGACGCCCAGGCCCCGCGCCCGGAACGCGCCGAGCGTCCTGAGCGCGCAGAGCGCCCGGAGCGTGCCGAACGCACGCCGCGCCCACCGCGTGAACCGCGCGCCGACAAGGCGCCGGTCGAGGTGAAAGCCGATGCGAAAGCAGACGAGCTGGCACTGACCGCAGGCGCCGCCGCAGCAGCCGTCACCCTGACCGGGGCACCGGCGGTGGCCGCGCCAGCGGGTGAAGCGCAAGTGAAAGTCCCGGCGAACGCCGGTCCTGACGGCGAAGACGGCGAAGCAGTGGACGGCGAA
The DNA here is from genome assembly GCF_059704565.1 of Massilia sp. NBRC 108631. Lineage (NCBI taxonomy): Bacteria > Pseudomonadati > Pseudomonadota > Betaproteobacteria > Burkholderiales > Oxalobacteraceae > Massilia > Massilia sp. NBRC 108631. The sequence goes on along the minus strand of NZ_BAAKJE010000049.1, from coordinate 3,039 downwards.
GAGCCGCGCCGCCGCCGCCGCCGTGGTGGCCGCAACCGCAACCGCCGCGAACGCGACGGCGCCGAAGGCGTCGAGGGCGCGGAACTGGCCGAAGGCGAGTCCGCACCGGTGATCAGCTTCACCGTCGCTCCGGCCGAAGGCGAAGCCGCGCCGGCAGCGCCTGTGGCTGTCGCCGCTCCGGCCGATCCGACCGTGCCGGCCGCGGCCCCGGTTGCCGCCGAAGCAACGGTCGCCGTGGCGGACGCGCCTGCCGCCGTGGCTGCTCCGGTCGATCCGACCGTGGCCGTGGACGCACCGGTGCCAGCTGCCGACGCGCCGCCGGCTGCCCCGGTAGTCACGCCGGCCCCGGCTATTGCTGTGGAGGCAGTAGTTGCCGCAGCGCCCGCCGAGGTTGCGCCTGCCGTGGAAGCGGCCCCTGTTGCAGAGGCGCCGGTTGCCGCCGCCCCGGCAGCAGCCGAAGCAGCCGCAGCGGCCGCCGAAGCAGTGCCTGCCGTGGCAGTTGCCGACGCAGTGCCAGCGACGCCAGAGCCGGCCCCGGCCGCCGAGTACGCTTTCGAGCAAAAGCCGCAAGCCGCTGACGCAACGCCGGCCGCAACGCCGGTTGCAACCCCGCTTGCCGCGCCGGCGGCCGAGCCTGTCGCCGAAGCGGCTCCGGCAGCAGCAACGCCAGCCGTGGCAGCAGCGCCAGCCGCCGAAGCCGCCGCACCGGTGGCAGCCGCGCCAGCGCCAGCAGCAGCGCCGGCCGCCAAGCCAGCCGACCTGAACGCGATCCTGGAAGCGGCCGGCCTGACGCTGGCAGCGACCGACCCGGCCAAGCTGCGCGCCGCGCAGGAAGCCGCCTCGCAAGCGGCCAGCACCCCGGTGCGCGTGCCGCGCGAGCGCAAGCCCTTGCCGCCGCAAGCGGACGAACCGCTGGTCCAGGTTGACACCCGCCGTTAATCGCCGGACGGTCGACTAAAAAGGGGAAGCCATGCGCTTCCCCTTTTTTATTGTAATTACATATATGCAACTATCCGCGAGCAGGCAAACTGCCGTCGTGCTATCGTATCCGCATGTCTGAAAAAATCATCCTCTTCACCGACAACCGCTCGCAAGCGGCTGTCGTGCCAGCCATCCTGCAGGCGCCCACGGGCGAGCTGCGGGACCAGCTCGCCCGTCCCCTGCACGACCTGCGCATCTCCGTCACCGACCGCTGCAATTTCCGCTGCGTCTACTGCATGCCCAAGGAAGTGTTTGACAAGGACTACCACTACCTGCCGCACTCCTCGCTGCTGAGTTTTGAGGAAATCACGCGCATCGCGAAGATCTTCATCGGGCACGGCGTCGAGAAACTGCGCCTGACCGGCGGCGAGCCGCTGCTGCGCAAGAACATCGAGAAGCTGATCGGCATGCTGGCCGAGCTGAAAACCGTGCACGGCAAGCCGCTCGACCTGACGCTCACCACCAACGGCTCGCTGCTGGCCAAGAAGGCCCAGTCGCTCAAGGACGCCGGCCTGCAGCGCGTCACCGTGTCGCTGGACGCGCTGGACGACGCCATCTTCAAGCGCATGAACGACGTCGACTTCGCGGTGGCCGACGTGCTGCACGGCCTGGACGTGGCGCACGGCGTGGGCCTGGGGCCGATCAAGGTCAACATGGTGGTCAAGGGCGGCATGAACGACCAGGAAATCCTGCCGATGGCGCGCTACTTCAAGAACACCCCCTACATCCTGCGCTTCATCGAATACATGGACGTGGGCGCCTCGAACGGCTGGAAGCTGGACGAGGTGGTGCCGTCGGCCGAAGTGGCGCGCCGCATCGGCGCCGAACTGCCGCTGGAACCTGTCGCCGCCAATTACACCGGCGAAACCGCCGCGCGCTGGCGCTACCTCGACGGCGGCGGCGAGATCGGGCTGATCTCGAGTGTAACCCAGGCATTTTGCCACGACTGTACCCGCGCCCGCCTGTCCACCGAGGGTAAGCTGTACACCTGTTTGTTTGCCACGCGCGGCCACGACCTGCGCGCCCTGCTGCGCAACGGCAGCAGCGACGCGCAGATTTCCGGCGCCGTCAGCCACCTGTGGCAGGCGCGCGGCGACCGCTACTCCGCACTGCGCACCAGCCAGACGGAGGGCATAGACCAGCGTCAAAAAGTCGAGATGTCTTATATCGGGGGATAGTTTGAGCTTGAAGAACGAGGTTACCGGCCTGATCCTGGCCGGCGGACGCGGCACCCGCATGGGCCGCGTCGACAAAGGATTGCAGCCCTTCCATGGCAGCACCCTGGCAGCCCATGTGCTGCAGCGGCTGGCGCCGCAGGTGGCCAGCGTGGCCATCAGCGCCAACCGCAACCTGGCAAGCTATGAAGCCATGGGCGTGCCGGTCTGGCCCGACCAGCTGAGCGGCTTCGAAGGCCCGCTGGCCGGCCTGCAGACGGCGCTGCGCAACTGCACCACCGAGCTGCTGCTGACGGCCCCCTGCGACTCCCCCTTCCTGCCGGCCGACCTGGCCGGGCGCCTGCACGCCGCCCTGCGCGAACAGGACGCCGACCTGGCGGTGGCCGTCACCGCCGAGGCGGACGAGAGCGGCGACAGCTACCAGCGCGTGCATCCGGTGTTCAGCCTGATGAAAGCCAGCGTGCTGCCGCAGCTCAGCGCCTATCTCGACACCGGCGCGCGCCGCATGGACGGCTGGTACAAATCGGTGCGCGTGGCCGAAGTGCTGTTCAGCGACGCTGGCGCCTTCCGCAACATCAACACGCTGGGCGACCTGAAAGACATGGAAGCGCTGGCGGCGCGGGGCCGCGGCCCCGCCGCCGCCGGCTACACGCCGGACGCCATGCCTGTCGAGCAGGCGCAAGCCATCATCCGCAGCCTGGTGCAGCAGATGCCGCCGGCGCCGCTGGCTGAACGGGTCGGCCTGCGCAGCGCGCTGGACCGGGTGCTGGCCGCCGACATCATCTCCCCCATCGACGTGCCCGCGCACGACAACTCCGCCATGGACGGCTACGCCTTCCGCGGCGCCGAGCTGCAGCCCGGCGCCGCCACCACCTTCAAGGTG